>JAUNTE010000215.1 GCA_030538855.1 Oscillospiraceae bacterium | reverse complement strand
GGCCTGCATATATGCAGGCCGCGCTTTTTGTGATAAGGCCCCAGGCACAGCCGGGGATCTTTCGCGTTCAGTAAAAAAGCAGAAACTAAAAACAGGAAATAGACACGCAATCATACTATAAAAAGCAGATCAGGCAGAAGTGAACGCAAAGAAAGTTTATCAGAGGGTTAAGACGGGGATGAGCGATAAAAGCTGATACAGAAAAAATCTCCCGTCTGAAATTGCCTGCCGGATGTAAACCTTTGTGAGCGCCGTTTGTGATATGCGTTTTGAGGCGCTGTCGGCCCCATAGGGCTTTGCCCGCATAAGAAGGCGAAGTAGCCACGCTGGTAGGTTTCTTTTACCTAAACGCTTTGGCTGAGGATGAACGAGGGGAACGTCAAAAGAATAAAGAAAAACGTTTTTTTGAAACAAAAGTGAAAGGACGGCAAAAGCGCACGCCGCCAAGTATCCGAAACATCATTTGGTACATAGGATGGCAGGCAGAAAATTCTATTTTGCGTAAAATGAAATAAAGAGAGAAAAAAGTCGTTTTACAGCAAAATAAAAGGAGGAAAAGGGATGGGAGAGGCGATTCTATGGGCGGCGGCCGGTACTGGGTTTACTTTTTCGATGACCACATTGGGGGCGGCGCTGGTATTTTTTCTGGGAAAAGAAATCAAAGATACCATACAAAAGCTATTTTTGGGTTTTGCGGCGGGGGTAATGATGGCGGCCTCAGTATGGAGCTTATTGATACCCGCGGTAGACCAGGCCAGAGAAAAAGGGGGCAGCGGGTGGATAGAAGCTTCAGGTGGGTTTTTTATCGGCATATTGTTTTTGCTGTGGACGGAAAAAATGCTGGCTTCATGGAGTAAGCGCACGCCCCGACAAGAGGGAGACGCCGCCTCATGGAGGCAGACGACGCTGCTTGTCTTTGTGGTGACGCTGCACAATATCCCCGAGGGGATGGCGGTTGGTTTGGCCTGTGCTATGGCGGCGGGGCAGCATGTTGACCCCACTTTTTTTGCATCAGCCGCGGCGCTTGCCATGGGCATCGGGATTCAAAACATCCCTGAGGGGGCCGCTGTGGCCCTGCCGCTTCGTCAGCAGGGCAAACCGGCATGGAGGGCGTTTTTAGGAGGAAGTTTTTCTGGTTTGGTGGAACCGGTTTTCGGCATTTTAGTGGTGATAATAGCCGGGGCGGTACAGCCGATCATGCCATGGATGCTGGCTTTTGCCGCAGGGGCGATGATGTTTGTGGTGGCGGAGGAACTGGTGCCGCAGGCGGTGCAGTGCCGGTTTCCCTATGCCGGCACTTTGAGTATCATGAGCGGTTTTTTATTGATGATGGTACTGGATGTGGCTTTGGGATAGAAAAAAGAAATTTGCATTATACAAAGAGCAACGACCATCGTTTTTACCGCAGCCGAATGAAAAATAGTTTTAAAAGCGAATAACGCTGCGGCTGAGATTTCAAACCGTGATATGCTGTACGCGCTTAGAAAAGCGCCCTGCTTTGCAATTGTAAAAAAACAGCCGCAGCGCAGCGGAAACTGTTTTTTAACGAATTGCCCGGTTGCCGCTTTGGCAGCAAGGGCGAGGCCGTTGAGATAAAACATTTTTTATTGCGCAACTATAAAAAACAGCTGATATTGTCGATTTTTTAAAAGGAAACACAGAAAAAAATGAGTTTCAAGGAATTTATACTTGTTTCTATATCGCAATTGGTTTATAATTTTTACTTAGGTCTGGCGATTAGGCTGGACGACAGAGGGGGATTTCCATGAAAAAATACTGTGAAATGGAGAAAGAAGAGCTGGCGCAGGAAAAAGCGCGGCTTGAGGCAAGGTATCAGGAATTTATGAAAAAAGGGCTGAAACTCGATATGTCCAGAGGAAAGCCCTGCCCGGAACAGCTTGACCTTTCGATGGATATGCTGAAGATTCAGGATTATAAAGGTGAGACGGGTATTGACGCGCGCAACTACGGTGTTTTAGAAGGTATGCCCGAGGCAAGACGGTTTTTCAGCCAGCTGCTGGGCATCCAGCCCGACGAGGTGATCGTGGGCGGAAACGCCAGCCTGCAAATGATGTATTACTTGATCGAGCTTGGTTACCGCAACGGATACCCGGACAGCGAGCGCCCCTGGAAGGAATGCAAAAAGGTAAAGTTTTTGTGTCCTTCGCCGGGCTATGACCGGCATTTTCGCATCACGGAGTATTTTGGGTTTGAGCTGATCTCTGTACCCATGACGCCGCAGGGGCCGGATATGGACGAAGTGGAGAAATTGGTATCGCAGGACGCCGAAGTGAAAGGCATCTGGTGTGTACCGATGTATTCCAATCCTGACGGGTATACCTATTCAGACGAAACGGTAAAACGTTTTGCGGCGCTGAAACCGGCGGCGAAGGATTTTAAAATTTTTTGGGATGACGCCTATTGCGTCCACCATTTGACCGATGAGCCGGACCGGCTGCTGAATTTGCTGGAGGAATGCAAAAAATGCGGCAGCGAAAATATGCCGTTTCTCTTTTGCTCTACCAGCAAGGTGACGTTTTCAGGCGCTGGCGTGGCGGCCATTGGGGCCAGCCGTACCAATGTAGAGTATATCCTGCAAAATATGTTCCCCATGACCATCAGCTTTGATAAGCTGAACCAGCTGCGCCATGTAAAGTTTTTGAAAGACGCGCAGGGCGTGGCCGAACATATGAAAAAGCACCGTGCGATTTTGGAGCCTAAATTTAAAACGGTACTGCGTATTTTGAAAGAGGAGACGGCGGACTGCGGAGAGATCGCCCATTGGACGGACCCCAAAGGCGGCTATTTTATCAGCTTATACGCGTTGCCGGGCACAGCGAAAAGGATCGTGGCGCTGTGCAAAGACGCCGGTGTGGTGCTGACGGGGGCCGGGGCCGCTTATCCCTATGGGATCGACCCCCAGGATTCCAACATCCGCATCGCCCCTTCCTTTCCTCCGGTGGATGAACTGGAGCAGGCGACCCGGCTGCTTTGCCTCAGTATGAAACTGGCGACGATAGAAAAACTTATGGAAAAATTTTGAGGATAAAAAACGGAACTGTCTGAAAACCCCTTTGTCGGTTTTCAGTGGGATACAGGATTTCATGCCTGAAAAAATCTAAAAGTTGGAGGAGCTTCATGAAAAAATCAGGAAAGACTTGGTTTTTCGTTGTTCTGGCGCTGATTTTAGCGCTGACATACTGCGCGTTTTTTGGCGTAAGCGGACAGAACGGCGACATGCAGACCAAGTACATTAAAGGCGCTGCGGATATTCGTTTCGGTATCGATATCCGGGGCGGCGTGGACGTGACCTTTGTACCAAACCTTACGCCCGAAGAGATAGCCGAGATCGGCCATGAGAGAATGGTACAGGATATCCAGTCGGCCAAAACCGTGATGGAGATGCGGTTGGTTGGGATGAATATCACCGATTATGAAATGTACACGGATGAAAATAATTATCGTATCATCCTGCGTTTTCCCTGGAAGGTGGGAGAGACCGCGTTCAACCCTGAAGAGGCCATCCAGGAGATTGCAACTACGGCAAAATTGACCTTTCATGAGGGATTTGAAAACACCGAAGATACTTTGATATTAGAAGGCGCTAACGTTGTCAGCGCCACCAGCGGCGTGATGAATGAAAATGGCCAGACGCTGAATGTAGTATCGCTAAAGCTTGACCAGGACGGCGCCAAAGCTTTTGGAGACGCGACAGCGCGCCTTGCGGCGAAAGGGTATATCTCTATTTTCATGGATGATACCTGTATCAGCACCGCTTTTGTCAAAACCGCCATTACCGACGGAGAAGCCATCATCAGCGGAAAATTTGAAGCGGCCGAAGCGAAAAAGCTTGCCAGCCAGATCAATTCCGGCGCGCTGCCTTTTGCATTAAGCGCTGAAAGCTACAGCACCATCAGCCCGACGCTGGGCAGCAACAGCCTTCAGGTGATGGTTGAAGCGGGGATCGTGGCCTTTATCCTGATTGCGCTGTTTATGACGCTGGTATATCGCCTGCCGGGCTTTAT
>JAUNTE010000214.1 GCA_030538855.1 Oscillospiraceae bacterium | reverse complement strand
GGAGAGCTGCATCTGATCGTCTCAAACCCGCCTTATGTAACCCGGGCCGAAATGGAGGCGTTACAGCCTGAGGTGCGTTTTGAACCCGAGGAGGCGCTTTCAGGCGGCGAGGACGGCCTTGACTTTTACCGCCATATCGCGGCGGCGTATTTTAGCAAGCTGCGCCGGGGGGGATGGCTGGTATTTGAAATTGGGGCTTCGCAGGGGGAGGCCGTCGTTTCTATATGCAGGCAGGTGGGCTATACCGGTATCGCGCTCTCACAGGATGGGGCGGGACGCGACCGGTGCGTGGCCGCGCAAAAACCATAAAAAACACGCTGTTTTCAGATTTTCAGGTATAAGAAAACCGCTTGGATGAAAAGCTAAAAGAAAGCGGGATATTTTTGTGAAAACACTTGATTTTTGTATGGATATCCTGTATTATACAACCATAGGTAGTAAAACGAACCGGGAGGAAGAAAAAAATGGCAGAAGATAAGAAAACCGCATTGGAAACAGCGCTGGCGCAGATAGAAAAACAATTTGGCAAAGGCGCCGTGATGAAGCTGGGCCAGAATGTGACCATGCAGGTGGACTCTATTTCCACCGGTTCACTTTCGTTGGATCTGGCGCTGGGTATCGGCGGCCTGCCGCGCGGGCGGGTGGTAGAGATCTACGGGCCGGAATCCAGCGGTAAAACGACGTTGGCCCTGCACGCCATCGCCGAGGCCCAAAAGGCCGGGGGCGAGGCGGCGTTTATCGACGTTGAACATGCCCTTGACCCCATTTACGCCAAGGCGCTGGGGGTGGATATCGACAGCCTGTTGGTCTCTCAGCCGGATACCGGCGAGCAGGCGCTGGAAATTTGTGAAGCGCTGGTGCGAAGCGGCGCCATCGACGTGATCGTTATCGACTCGGTTGCCGCCATGGTACCGAAGGCCGAAATAGAGGGCGAGATGGGCGACAGCCATGTCGGCCTGCAGGCCCGTTTGATGAGCCAGGCGCTGCGCAAACTGACCGGTGTGATCGGCAAAACCAATACCATCGCCATTTTCATCAACCAGCTGCGTGAAAAAGTGGGCGTCATGTACGGCAGCCCCGAGGTGACCGCCGGTGGCCGCGCGCTGAAATATTATTCTTCGGTGCGTATCGACGTGCGCCGTATCGAGGCGATCAAGGACGCTACCGGGATGATCGGCAACCGTACTCGCGCCAAGGTGGTGAAAAATAAGGTGGCGCCCCCCTTCCGTGAGGGTGAATTTGACATTATGTTCGGCGAGGGCATTTCAAAAATCGGAGAGATCATCGATCTGGCCGTCAAGCTGAACGTGATACAAAAAAGCGGCGCGTGGTTCAGCTACGGCGAGACCCGTATTGGACAGGGCCGTGAAAATGTAAAAAAATATTTGATAGAAAATGCCGCCGTTGCAGAGGAAATTGAGCAAAAGGTGCGTGAAAACGCCGACCAGCTCTATCATAAACGCGCCCCTGAGCGCCCGGTGGCGGCCCCTGCCGCGCCCGTGGCCCCCGCCGCAGGCGAGGAAGCGGCAAAAAAGGATGAAAAGCCCGCTGCCCGTGCCCGTGCCAGCGCGCGCAGCAAAAATATTGACATCGATATATCGGTGGAATAAAAGATGCAGGGCCAACATGAGCGGCAGACGCCGGAGGGCGTCTGCCGTATCTCCCGCATCACACCCACAAAAAAAGGCCGCTTCGCCTTGTTTTGCGAGGAAGAATTTCTGTTCAGCGTAGATGATGAAACGCTGGTAAAATATCACTTAAAAGAGGGCTCTTCGCTGTCCGGCGAAGAGCTTGCTTCGGTTCGGACGGCCAGCGAGACCCGAAAAGCAAAAAATAAGGCGTTTGAGTATCTGTCGCTGCGCGATTACGCCTGTGCAGAACTTTATCAAAAACTCTGCCTGAAATTTGACCCGCATTCCGCTGCGGCCGCAGTGGCTGAGATGCAGCGGCTGGAGCTGTTGGACGACGAGGCCTTTGCCCGTCACCGGGCGGCGTATCTTGCGGGAAAAGGCAAAAGCCGCCGTGAGATACAGCTCGCCCTGCAAAGGCTGGGCATTGCGCGGGAAACGGCGGAGGACGCCCTGGAAGCGGCCCCTTTAGACGAGAGACAGGCGATACGGGCGCTGATCGAGAGACAATACCGTCAAAAGCTGCTGGCTGGCAAAAGAGAAAATGTCTTAGCGGCGCTGGCGCGGCGCGGGTTTTCCATCTCTGACTGCCGCGCCGCCCTTTGTGAAGCGGAGGAACATTTAAAAGAGGAGAACGAAACGGATGAAACTTGCAATGATAAGCCTGGGCTGCCCTAAAAATCAGGTGGACGCCGACGTTATCGCCCGCGCCCTGCTGGAGGCAGGGCACGAGACGACAGCCTCTCTGCAGGAGGCAGACTGTATTTTTGTCAACACCTGCGGATTTATCGAGAGCGCAAAACAGGAATCCATCGAGGCCATCTTAGAGGCCTGTCAGGAGAAAAGGACGCGGCCTGTCAAGGTTGTGGTGAGCGGATGCCTTGCCGAACGGTATCAGAGCGAGCTGGCCCGTGAAATACCCGAGGTTGACGCCGTGGTGGGCATGGGGTCGAATAAGGACATCGTTTCTATCCTCGGCCGCGTCATGAGGGGAGAACGGCTGGAATGCTATGGCCCGAAAAACGCGCTGCCGCTCTCGGCCAGGCGCATCATCAGCACCCCCCCGCACTACGCTTACATAAAAATTGCCGAGGGCTGCAACAACCGCTGTCATTACTGTGCCATTCCCGCTATCCGCGGTGGGCTGCGCAGCCGCCCGGCTGAAGAGATCGTGGCCGAGGCGCAGTGGCTGGCGGCGCAGGGCGTAAAAGAGCTGGTGGTGGTGGCGCAGGACGTTACCGCTTACGGCGACGATTTGGGTGAGAACCAGATCGCCGGGCTGCTGTACAAGCTGAACGCGGTGGAGGGTATACGGCATATCCGCCTTTTATACGCGTATCCTGAGCGCATCACCGACGCGTTTATCACCGCCATGAAGGAATGCGAAAAGGTGGCGCACTATCTTGACATGCCTGTGCAGCACTGTAATGACCGGGTATTGCGGGCCATGAACCGCAAGGGAGACCGCGCGGCCATTGAGAACGCGATAAAAAGGTTGCGCTGTGCCATGCCGGATATTGTGCTTCGCACCACCCTGATTGCCGGGTATCCTACAGAGACTGAAGAGGAATTTGCCGAGTTGTGCGCTTTTGTAAAAGAGGCGCGGTTTGACAGGCTGGGCTGTTTTGCCTATTCACAAGAGGAAAATACTGTGGCTGCGGGTATGGAAGGGCAGCTTTCAGAAGAGATAAAGCAGGCGCGGGCGGATACCGTTATGCGCATCCAAAGCGCCATTATGGCCGAAAAACAGGCGGCGCTTGTGGGTAAAAGTATTCAGGCGGTATGCGACGGATACGACCCGGAGGAAGCGCGTTTTGTCTGCCGGGCACTCACCGACGCCCCGGAGATCGACACCCTGTGCTATGTGGAGAGCGAAAAGCCCATGCAGCAGGGTGAAGAATATCAAATATTGGTGCGGGATACGGATGGGGCCGACCTGTACGGCGTTTATTAACGGCGAAATCAGACAAAAAAAGCTGAATTGCAGCGTTGCATAGCGATAGGAATTTGTGCTATATTATTACTGCTATGTTATATACTTATAGCAAAGCTTTTCGGCTTTGAATCTGTGTTAAAAGAGGTGGCGCCATGAATCTGCCCAATAAGCTGACGGTGCTGAGGGTTTTGCTCATTCCGTTGTTCGTCGTTCTGGTTTCTATCCCAGCCATACCGGGCAGTAAGCTGTGGGCGGCCTTGGTGTTTGGGCTGGCCAGCCTGACGGACTATTTTGACGGCCATATCGCCCGTAAACGGGACCTGGTAACTGATTTTGGCAAATTTATGGACCCCTTGGCGGACAAAATACTTACGACCACGGCCATTGTCTACATGCTGGTGGACGGCGTATGCGACCCCATCGCCCTGTTGATTATTTTGGCAAGAGACTTTGCCGTGGCAGGGGTGCGCAG
>JAUNTE010000213.1 GCA_030538855.1 Oscillospiraceae bacterium | reverse complement strand
TGAAAAACAAACCGGATAAAACACGTCTTCTCTCTTGGGTGCTGACGCTTTTGGCCTCCATATTTTTGCTTGAGGCCGCTTATCTTTGGCTGAACAGCCAGCCCCAGTGGCATACAAGCGCGCAGGCCTCTTCGCCTGAACGGGCTGAAGTGCTTGCAATTACGGGGCAGGACGAGCTGCGCTATCAGGACGGCAGCATAGCCGAGCAGGTGGTCTCTTTTACCGTCCGTCTGCGCGCGGGCGGTGAACAAGTGGAGGCCGTTCAGTATCTGGACGGTACTCTGCCCACCGACACCGCCGTCGCGCCGGGCGATCAGGTATTGGTTATCAAGGGCTATGACCCCTCTCAGCCTGACCGTTACTATTTCGGTGGTTTTTACCGGCTGAACGCTTTGGGGCTGCTGGCGGTTTTATTTTTGGCCGGGCTGCTGATATTGGGCCGTTTGAAAGGGCTGAACACCATCTTGTCGCTTGCCCTTACCTGCGGCGCCGTTTTTTTCGTACTCATCCCCGCTATTTTAGCCGGTCAAAACATCTATGTATGGAGCATCCTCATCTGCGCTTATATCACCGGTTCCTCCCTGCTGCTGCTCAACGGATACCGGCGCAAAACGCTGGTGGCCATCTCAGGGTGCATCGGCGGCGTTCTCGTTTCCGGGCTGCTCACCCTTTTGATGAACGGCGTCCTGCGGCTGTCGGGGCTGGTGGACGAACAGTCAGCGCTTTTGTTGCAGCTGGCCGGGGTGATAGACCTGCGCGGTATTTTGTTCGGCGGTATTTTGATCGGCGCGGTGGGCGCGGTAATGGACGTGGCCATGTCGGTGAGCGCGGCCCTGCACGAGCTGAGCTGCCAACTTGAAAAGCCCACCTTCCGGGGGCTTCTGCGCTCGGGGCTGACGATAGGGCAGGATATGATGGGTACCATGGCGAATACGCTGATCCTTGCGTATATCGGCTCTTCCCTCACCACTGTGGTTTTGCTGGCGGCGTTCAATAACCAGCCCCTCAGCGTGCTCAACTCTGAAATGATCGTCAGCGAGCTTTTACAGGCGCTGGCGGGCAGTATCGGCATTCTGGTCGCCATCCCCTTTACCAGCTTATTGGCGGCCGCCCTGTTCAGCCGCAAAAAAACGGTTTCTTCAGACAGTCTTCCCCCTTCGCCGCCTGAAAGCGGCAAGGCCCCGGCAGACGAAGGGTAACTGCCGTCTTTATCTTTTTACCCTGTCGCCGCCTCGCGCAGCCGCTCGTTCGCATTATCCTGCGAGGCCAAAAATAAAACCGTTTTACCAGTTTTTCATCTCAGCGCAGTCTGCTTTGCCCGGCCCGGTAGGCCCTGCGCAAAAGCGTCGTTTCATCCCCGCCGCCCTTTTTATAAGGGCGGCGTTTTTTTGCCCGTATAAAAGCGCGGAGGGTTTTCCTTCGTGTTTTTATTTGTGGAAGGCCCCATACCGCACAAGAGCGGCAGCCGCAGACGAAGGCCGGTGATGAGGATAAAAACCGCCTCACGTTTTTGCCGCGCGAGAGGCGCAATCCCCTTTTCTGTCATAGAATAGCCAGAAGCCTTTTACGGCTTACTAAAAAAGAAAGGGGACCATGCAAAATGTGCGATACCAATTGCGCCTGTGGCGGCAACGGCGGCAGTAACGCCTGTAATCTGCCGCTGGCCATCGCCAGTGTGCCCATGCAAAAATTCCGCAAGCTGTATCAGCCTGACCAGGGCTGGCGGCGCGGGACGATTTTTGCCGAACTCGACCTGCCCTTCAAGGGCAGATCACAAGAAAGCGAGGGCTGCCGCTATGAATAGGACGTCCGATCACGCTTCGCAGTGCCGGTCGCTGAAAAAAGCGCTGGGCGAATTGAGTTTTACCATGGACGATCTGCGTATTTTTCTTGATACGCACCCCTGCGACAAAAACGCCCTGGCGATGTACGACCGTGCCAAAACCCAGCGCACACAATTAGTGAAACGGTATGAAGACGCCATCGGCCCGGTGGATTTCTACTCGGCGGGCGGCACCTGTAACTGGAACTGGGTAGAACAGCCCTGGCCCTGGGAAAAGGAGGAATGACCCATGTGGACTTATGAAAAACGGCTGCAATGCCCTGTCAACATCAAAAAACCCGACGCCCGCGCCGCCAAAGTCATCATCAGCCAGTACGGCGGCCCCGACGGCGAGCTTGGCGCCTCTATGCGCTATCTCAGCCAGCGTTATACCATGCCCGTGCGCTCTGTGGCCGGTCTGCTGACAGATATCGGTACCGAGGAACTGGCGCATCTTGAAATCGTAAGCGCGCTGGTACACCAGCTGACGCAGGGGCTTTCAGCGGATGAGATCAAAGCCCAGGGCTTTGACGCCTATTTTGTCGATCATACGACAGGCGTTTGGCCCCAGGCGGCCAGCGGCACCCCCTTTGACGCACTGTGCTTTGCCAGTAAAGGCGACGCCATCACCGATCTTCACGAAGATATGGCTGCCGAGCAAAAGGCCCGTACCACTTACGACAACATCCTTCGTCTGGTAGACGACCCGGATGTGCTGCAGGTCATCCGCTTTCTGCGTGAGCGCGAGATCGTTCATTTTCAGCGTTTTGGCGAAGCGCTGGAAAATGTCAAAGACACCCTTGACCGCCGCAACTTTTACGCCTTTAACCCTGAATTTGACAAATAAACAGTTTTTTCTCTTTTCTCTTTATCCTATTAACATTAACGGGGATACGGCCCTGGGGCCGTATCCCCGCTTTTATATAAACGCCGTCTGGTTTTACGGGCCGTTTTCATGGTTCTTGGCTTAATGTGTCATTTTTTAATGATACCCTAAGTAGACAAGGGGCAACACGGTTTTTCGGGGCGGAAATGGGGACTGGTAAGGCCACAGGATGAAGGCGGGCTTGTCGCCCGCCGAATCCGAGAACGCTGGCAGCGCCTATTTTATCCGCCGACAGGCTTGTTGCCCCTTGCCCACTTAGGGTATGATCTGTTTTGCTCTCTGGCGGCGCGGCAAAACGTTTTTCTCTTTCGGGCGCCGTGCCGTTCAGCACACCGCAAAAGCCGCCCCCGCGCTTTCTCCCCTGACGCAAAACGAGTTTTGCGCCCTTATCCGCTGCGGCAGGGCCGCCCCACGTATCCGCGCCATATTGACATCCTTTCCAGACGGTTTTAAACTGATAGCAACAAAAGTTTATTTTGCCGAAAGAGAGCCTCTATGAATTATTATATCATCGACGCGTTTGCAGAGAAGACCTTTCAGGGCAACCCGGCGGGGGTGTGCGTCACCCAAACCCCGCTGGAACCTGCCGTGATGAAAAAAATTGCAGCCGAGAACAATTTACCTGAAACAGCCTTTTTGCATAAGACAAAGGCTGGTTACGCCCTGCGGTGGTTCACCCCGCTGGAGGAGATAGACCTGTGCGGCCACGGTACTTTAGCCGCGGCTTATGTGGTATCTCATTTTTTAGAGCCCGCCGCCGCGCGGATACGCTTTTTCACCCAAAGCGGCGTGCTTGAAGCTGTCCCAACCAGCAAGGGATACGAGCTTTTTCTGCCCCGCAGGGCCTTTGAAAAAATCGATCTGCCCTTGGCGCAGCAAACGGCGCTGGGCGCTGGGCCGGTAGAAATTTTATCAAGCCGCGATCTGATCCTCGTGCTGGAAAATGAAGCTGCCGTCCGACGTTATACACCCGATTATTCTGTTTTGAACGCCTTTTCACGGTGGCTGGGGGTCGCCGTGACGGCCCAAGGCGAAAAAACCGATTTTGTCACCCGCTATTTTTGCCCGGAACTGATGGCAGAAGACCCTGTCACCGGCTCTGTCCACTGTGTGCTGGCCCCTTACTGGGCAGAAAAGCTGGGCAAAAGCGTTTTGACGGCGCGCCAGCTCTCCGCGCGTGGGGGCGCTCTTCGCTGTACGGTGCAGAAAAACAGGGTAGCCCTGCTGGGCAGCGCCGCGCTGTATTTAAAAGGAGAGATCGACCTTTGACCGCGCTTTTTTGGTATACATATGAAAACGGGGCGTTTTTTCTCTTTTAAAAATGATTAAAGTGATATAGACGTTATACCTGTGGGCAATCC
>JAUNTE010000011.1 GCA_030538855.1 Oscillospiraceae bacterium | reverse complement strand
TCGCGCGGTATTCTCGGCTTTCATGGCATCACTTCCTTCCATATCATATCATTGTAACGAAAACAAGAGAGAAAAGCAAGGCGGGCCTCTTTACGTCCCTTTGTCCGCTTAGGGTAATGGCTGCTGAAATAAAATCCAGCGGTTGCACCAAACAACCTTGTGAAAAATAAGTCAGTGTGATAGTATATAAAAAATTCCAGGTCGCCTTAGGCGGATAAGACGCAGAACGATAAATCGGAAGTTGTTGAGGTGATATTATACATAAGTTGAATGCTGATGATTTTAAGTTGGAATTTGAATTAGAGATATTTGAAACAGATATTAAATATGCAGAAAATACAATACTCAATATAAATGTCTGCAGCAATGGCTTTTCTGCTGTGACTGCGATGGATATTGATATAAAGGGATTTGCAATTTTTGCAAAGAGATTATTGGAATTATATCAAAGCTTATCAGGTGAGGCAAAATTGGAAGAACCCTACGGAAGTAAATATATTGAATTTGAAGCAGCTACAGGCGGACATATAATGGTAAAAGGGAAACTTCATAACGGATATCAAAATGGACATTTTCAAGAATTATATTTTGAAAATGAATTTGATCAGACATATTTACAGACCTTTGCAAATGAACTTTTTGCTGAACATCATCATTATCTTGGTTAAGCAGATTTCAATTTATCGGGCCAATGTAAGCGCGCCCTGTAGAATGAAGCGTAAAGAGGCTGCCTTCTATCGAATAGCCTCTTTTTTTGTGCAATTCAGCGAAGGATTTGGCGGACAGGCCTAAAACAACAAAAATTGAAAAAGGGATTTCTTTACAGGCCCTGCCGCCGGTAAAAGCGCGATTTCTCGAAATTGCCCTGAGAAAAGCGCGCCTGTATAAGAATGTTATAATAAAAGCCTGCGCGCCGTAAAGACTGCTGAAAACTTACAAAAAATGCAGGGGCGGCCACGGCGCCGGCCTTTGAGGCAGGCGGGGATATTGTGAAAAACAGCCTTGCAGGGCGTCTTGGTGTGCGGGGGATAGGCGGCGGCGGACGGCTTCGGCTTCCACAAGCCTTGCCCGCTGAAAAGCCCCCCGGCAAAGCCGGAGGGCTGGGAAGAAAAGATGTTTTTAAAAAAGGTCAATCGGCAAATAAAGGGGTGGAGAGATAGCGGTCTCCGTTATCGGGCAGCAGCACCACGATGGTTTTGTTCTGCCAGCCGGGGCGGCGCGCAAGTTCGGCCGCGGCGGCCAGCGCCGCGCCGGAGGAGATACCGGCCAAAAGGCCCTCGGTACGGGCAAGGGCTTTGCCCGCCTCAAACGCCGCGCTGTCGGTGATCTGTATCACCTCGTCATAAACAGACCCATCCAGTACCCGGGGTACAAACCCGGCCCCGATGCCCTGCAGCTTATGCGGGCCGGGCTTGCCGCCGGACAGAACGGGTGAGCCTGCGGGCTCAACAGCCGCGATATGAAGGGCGGCGTTTTGCTCTTTTAAATAGCGGCCCGCGCCGGTAATGGTGCCGCCGGTGCCTATTCCCGCAACAAAAGCGTCCAGCCTGCCGCCGGTATCGCGCCAGATCTCAGGCCCGGTAGCGGCGTAGTGGGCCGCGGCGTTGGCCTCGTTGTCAAACTGGCCGGGCAAAAAACTGCCGGGTATGGCGGCGTGCAGTTCCTGAGCTTTGGCTATCGCGCCGTTCATGCCTTTGGTGCCCTCTGTCAGTACCAGCTGCGCCCCATAGGCGGCCAGCAGGGCCCGGCGCTCGGCGCTCATGGTATCAGGCATAGTCAATATCAGGCGGTAGCCGCGGCTGGCGGCGATAGAGGCAAGGCCGATACCGGTATTGCCGCTGGTGGGTTCAATGATGGTGGCGCCGGGCTGCAAAAGGCCTTTTTTTTCTGCGTTCAGCACCATGGAGAGGGCGGCGCGGTCTTTGACGCTGCCGGAGGGATTGAGCCCCTCTACCTTAGCCAGCAGCGTGGCGCTGATGCCGCAGCGGGCGGCAAACCTGTCAATACGCAGCAGCGGCGTACCGCCGATAAGGCCGGCGACGGAAGAAGCGATATTCATGATGTGTAAACTCCTTTCAAAGCCTGCTGAAAGCCGTTGAGAAGCGTGTTGGCGGCTTCTCTTTTCGGCGGGCAGGCGGATGACAATTAACGGAATGCCCGGCCTTTACCGGCCGGAAACAGGTGCAAAAACGGGGCGGCGACATCGTTTGTTACACCTGTGTTTGTTTTTAAAATGACGCCGCAGCAATACACTGTGAGAAAACATTTCGCCGCCTCCTTTAAATTCATACTAAATTTATATGAATAATAAGATACAGGAAAACACAGCGGCTGTCAAGTAAAAGGAAAAACTTTGATAAAAAGCAGGGGTTCTGTTTTTCTTGTGTATTTTGCCGGCGCAAAACGCCGGCAGGCTGGTTTTTCAGGGCTGCCAAAAACGCGCTGCGGTGATAAAGCGCGGGGTGCGCGCTGCCAAAGGCCCGATTTATCAGGACGTTTTGCAGCCATCGGGACCCAAAACGCAAAAGCCGCGCCGTTTTTATATAAAAAGAGCTTTGCCGCCCTTTGCGCCAGAGACGATAAAAAAATGACAAGACAGCCGCCAGCAAAAACGCAGCGGCAAAAATATCAGGGCTTGTTTTTTCTGTGCTGCCGTGCCCGGCGCTTTCCGGCCAGGCGATAAAACCGCCGGGAAACGCCGCTGCAAAAGCGTTCAACTCAAAAGCAGCCCCTGTGAAGGTGCGGTTTTATAACCGGCGCCGGGAAACACCCTTTATTTTTTCAATATTTTTTCGATGGCGGCGGCGTTCAGCAAATTTACCGTCTCAAACTTTCCGTTATAAAATACGGCCCAGTTATTGAAAACACAGGGCAGCTCTTTGGCCGTTCGCAGGGCGTCCACCCTGATAAAAGAGGCGGGGACGGCGTTGGCCGTGCAGTACCGCTGAATATCCAACACGTTTTGACAGATATAAGGGCACTGCATGTCGTAATAAATAACCAGCCCGGGGTTGTCGATCCTTTCTTTTTTGGCTTTTTCGGTGAAGGACGGCGCCGTTCCGTCAAAAGAGAGCGCCAGCAGCTCGTATCCGTTTTCAGTTGTATCCACCGTCTTAAAACCAAAGCTTTTTGCAAAGGCCTGGTCAGAGAGCCATGCCTTTTGCCTGGCGGCCCCAAGCATACAGACGCCCGATTTCCCCCGCGCTTTGGCGTCGGCCAGGCAATATTCCATCAGCGCTTTGCCGTATCCTTTTCCCTTAAAGGCGCCGTCCACCCACAGGCAATAAATGTAAGTATAATGATCGCCGGTTATGGGCGTCCAGGCTTTTTCAAGCGGGGCGTATTCAATAAAGGCGCAGCCTTTGGCGTTCAACTTTCTGAACACATGGCCCTCGGGTATCCGCTGTGAAAGCCACTGCCGTTTGGCTTCAACCCCCGGGTGCGGTTTTTTGCTGCGGATGATGCAGCACAGGTGCTCGTTTGGCAGATTTTCTGCGGTGAGGTTGATGAAACCGGCCTCCATAAGATACCCCCTTTTGTTGCGCGTGGATTGAACTTGTTACATAACAGATACACATGATGTTAGAGGCTGCCGCGCCCAGCATGGGGCCCCCATCCAGGGCGCGACAAGCGCCGGCCGCAGTATATGGCCGTTTCGGTGGGGTTTCCATCCACGCGCAGTGACGGTCCGCCCGGCGGCAGACCTGGAAAAAGCTTTCGGGCCGCGCAGAAGCTGCCGCGCGGTAAAAAAACACTGAGAAATGCGCGGCCTTTTTTTGTGCGCAGAAGCTGGATGGAAAAATGCGCCGGATACGGCGGTGATAGTGAAAACCATAACGCGAAGAGAAAACCCGCGGAGAGAACTGGCAAAAAAGCGGCACCGCACTGCCGTGATGCAGGGCCGCTTATAAAAAAACGCGGCCCTTCGCCCCCGGGCTTTGGCCTTTTTATACAGATACGATACAAGCGGCTTTTCAGCGGATAGAGGATAAGGCATACCTGTTCCCCTGCATCGGGACGCCGGCAGGCCGTATCGCTACAGGCCTTTATAAACGGCGGTATATGCCCCCCGGCCCCGCGCAAAGATTTACGCAGGGGCTGCGGGTGGGGCCGCGCCGGTTTTCAGCAGATACGGGGCAGCCCTTCGCCCGAGAGGGGCGGCACAACGCGCAGGCCGCCGATAGAGGTGCGCAGCAGTACCTGCGGCTCACGTCCGGCCGGCTCAACATGGCCGATGACAGCGGCATTTTCGCCGTAGGGGCTGTTGCGTATGATCTGCAGCGCGCGCTGGGCATCCTCGGCGGCCACCACGGCCACCAGTTTGCCCTCGTTCCCCATTGTCAGCACATCCAGCCCCAGCAGCCCGGCAAAGCTTTGGACGGCAGGGGAGACGGGAATGGCTGTTTCTTCCAATACAAAGCTGTGGCCGCAGCTTTTGGCAAGTTCACCGCAGACGGTGGCAAGGCCGCCGCGCGTTGCGTCGCGCATGGTGCGCACCCGTACCCCTGCGGCAAACAGGGCGGCCGTCATGCTGCCCAAGGGGGCGCAGTCGCTTTCGATCTGGTTTTCAATACTGAGGCGGTGGCTGAGAATGGCGGCATGATGATCGCCCAGCGTACCCGAGACGAGGATGGCGTCGCCCGGACGGCAGCCTGCGGCGTAAAGGGCGTGGCCCTTGGGCACAAACCCCACGCCCGCCGTGTTGATCAGCACGCCGCCGCTGCCCTCGATGACCTTGGTATCCCCCGCCACCAGCAAAACGCCCGCCTCCCGCGCGGTATCCGCCATGCTTTGGGCAATCTTTTCAAGGGCCTCTGTATCGGCGCCGGTCTCAATAATAAAGCCGCAGGTGAGGTATTTGGGGACGGCGCCGGTCACGGCAAGGTCGTTGACGGTGCCGCAGACACATAGGCGGCCGATGTCTCCGCCCCGAAAAAACAGCGGCGTCACCACAAAGCTGTCTGTGGTAAAAGCCAGCTGGTCCGCGCCGTCCAACAGGGCTGCGTCCTCCATCTTTTCAAGAATGGGGTTGGAAAAATGGCGGGTGATGCAGCGCACCAGTTCGGCGCTTTCAACGCCGCCGCTGCCGTGGGCCAATGTGATCTTCATAGGGTGGGCACCTCGTTTCTATGGTTGATATAGTGGTGATAGCAGCTGCCCTCAGTAGAGACCATGCAGGCCCCCTGTGGGCTTAAAGGCATACAGGCTTTGCCGAACAGCGGGCACTGCGCGGGAGAGAGCCGCCCTGTCAGCACTTCGGCGCAGCGGCAGGCGCTGTTCAGCGCCGCGTCCTCTGTCAGCTGCGCCCCCCCGGCGTTGAAAACGGCGTGTTCCGGCCGCAGACACAGCCCCGAGGCCGGGATGACGCCCATGCCGCGCCAGGCGCTGTCGCAGGGCATGAACCAGCGGCTCACCGCCTGCTGCGCCGCGGGGTTGCCCTCTTCGGTGACGGCGGCGGGATAACAGTTTTCACACGCAGGCTGCCCGGCCAGCGCGGCCAAAGCGGCGACGGCGGATAAAAGGCCCTTGGGGGTAAAGCCCGCAATCACAAAGGGGACGCCCAATTCACCCGCCAGCTGCCGGAAAACCCGCGCCCCGGTGATGACCGCCACATGCCCCGGCGCAAGAAAACCGTTCGGCCCCGGGCCGTTTTGACACAGCCAGCGGATGGCGGCCGGCATGGTTTTCAGCGCGGTGAGAAGTTTGAGGTTTTGAAGGCCCTCCTGCGCGGCGCGGTCCAGCAGACGGGCGTAGACGGGGGCCGTCGTCTCAAACCCGACGGCGGCGAAAATATAGGTGTGCCGGGGGTTTTCCTGCGCCAGCTGCAGTGCGTCCAGCGGAGAGTAGACCATCTCTACCCGTCCGCCCGCGGCCTTGGCCCCGGCCAGAGACCCCGCGGGCCCCGGCACCCGCATCAGGTCGCCAAAGGTGAGGACGGTGGTATCCGGCGTGTGCGCAAGGGCGATGAGCCGGTCGATATAAGCGCTGACGGTAACGCAGACAGGGCAGCCCGGCCCTGAGATAAGCTGGATACTTTGCGGCAGCAGAGAGGGCAGCCCGCAGCGTGAGATCTCAGCGGTATGGGTGCCGCATACCTCCATCAGGCGCAGCGGCGGCCCCGCATAGTTACGCAGAAAGCTTTTGGGGTCCTCTATCCTCATGAAAGCTCCTCCAGTTCGGCAAACAGCTCCGTCATAAAATCGCCGTCCTCCTGCGAGAGCACCTGAAGGATGCAGCCTGCGTGTACCAGCACATAGTCGCCGGGTTTGGTTTTGACAAGGCCGGCCTCGGCCCGCACGGTATTTCCCTGAAAATCTACAGTGGCCAGGGTGCCGTCTACCGACACCACCCTGCCAGGCAGCGCAACACACATGATTTGGGGTCCCCTCCTGTTATCTTTTTTTGATTTATAAAATGTATTTTTTATCATACAATATACTTATTGTAATTTTTAGCAGCTGCATGAAATGCCTTTGAAAGAGCCCCGCCGGAAAAGATATCCGCTGCGGGAGTTTTAGAGGGCCTCAAACAGCCCGGCGGGATAATATAAGCAAAGGCTGTACCTGTAAGGCGGCAATAGCCTTACAGCCCAAGGGCCGGTGAAGGCAAAGGCTGTTTTGGCAGAGAATGCCCGCCCAAAAAGCATACAGGCTTTTACACGCTGCCGAGCGCTGGAGGCATCCCCTATAAAGCCCGTGTAAAAAACGTGGAATAAAACGGCGCGGACGGACAGCGGCGGGGTGTGACGGATGAAAAAAGTGTCCATGGGCAAAAGCGCTTACTTTCTCTACCAGCGGACGCAAACCGTTTTTAAGATAAAGGTATAGGTTTGACAGCGGCTTTTGGTGGGGGAGAAAAGTATGGACAAACCGCGCGGAAGAGAAAACTTTATACTTTGAATAATATGAATTTTAAATATTACAAAAAGTATAAAACGATTTGGCCCCGACAGACGCCGCAGTGGGTTCTCGCCGTCTTGCGCCGCCGCGCCTATATCCTGCAGAAAGGGTTATAAACGGAAAAGGCAGACCAGATGCCGCCAATAGTCTAGGGTGAAAAAGCGGCTTTCGGTACAGCCGGTAAAAGGGCTTTTGCTGCCCTCAAGGCCGATGACGCGGTACCGCGCGTCGGTAAACCGGCGCAGCTGCATTCTCCCGATAAAGTTTTCAAAGCTTTCCATATTTGCCAGCCATGCGAAGGTGCTTCCTCTTTTATTTAAATAGGCCTTGTGCAGGCGGCAGCTTTTTCGCACCTTTGCTTTGACTTCTTCGATGGGAAGGCCGGGCGTGAGACAGGAATAAAAGACGGATATGTCAAACAGGGTATCCTCGATCCTGTCATTAAAAACAGCCCGCCTGAGGGTGTTGATGGTGGAAAGGGGATGGCAGGGCCAGACAAGATGGGCCGCAGGGCATCTTCTCAAAAGCGCATGATCCTTCAGCCAGGCGCCCGCGCTCTGCCGCAGATCAAACAAATTTTTTCAGCCGGTCACGCAGTCTGCGGATAACCGGACGCCGCCGTCCAATAGACGGAAGCCGTCCTGTCTGAGGCCATATTTTTCCGACAGGGCGCTGTAAAGTGAAAAGTTGTGGCTATTGGGGGTCACGGTATATTTTTTCGATGTCTTTTTTCAGCGCGCGCTGTGCCGCCCCGGCAGTTGATGGCCCTCTTTTATGATACAGGGCGGCGTTTTTAAGATTATCAAGGCAGAGCGGTCTCTGGTTCATGAAGCCCTTTGTATGGGCAGAGGAAAGCCCTTTATAAAAGGCGAAAGCCGCCGCTGCGTACAGCGTAAAAGTAAGGCGGCAAAAAGGCCGCAGCGGCAGAGGCCCGCGCTGTTACGCGCCCGCCCCGCAAAAGGGCTTTTTTCTATTATAGAAGAAAAAACGCCCTTTGCCTACCGGGGGTTGCTGGAAAAATTGAAATCACCGCTGTATTCTGCAAACAGCGGGGTGCGCAGCATGAAAAATACCCGGTATCTGCCAAGGGCCCGACGTTTTTTGCCTTGCGGGGCCTTGTGCGGGGCGCGATGAGCTGCGGCATCCGGGTGGATGTGGGAAGTGCAATCCGTCGCGCTTCATGCAGGGCGAGAAGGTGCTGTGTCGGGGCGGTGCAGGGGATTTCAGGATTTTAATCCGCGCCGCCCTATGCAGGGCACGGCCTCTTACCACGAGTGTGGACTTAACCGCCATAAGAATTTCAACCCACGCACCCTATGCGGGGTGCGACTGCCGTATATAACAATCGAGCGCAGGATTTAAGATTATTTCAATCTACTTACGCGTCCCTATGCGGGGCGAGACCGAGGGTTGAACAGGCGCGGCCCGCCTGATTTGAAATTTCGATCCACGCGCCCTATGCAGGGCGCGACAAGGCGACTTTGCCCGTACCAGCACCAGCTGGGCATTTCAATCCACGCGTCCCATGCGGGGCGCGACGAGAAATCTTTAAATAGAAAAAAGAGGGTATCGTTTTCAATCCGATTGCCCTATGAAGGGCGCGACGTGGGATATTGGCAGGGCGAAACTGGCAACGCGCTTGGTTTCAATGCACGCGCCCCGTGTGGGGCGCGGCGCTATACCAAAATACAAGTCATCCGACGCTTTCAAGTTTCAACCCGTGCCTCCCATGCGGGGCGGGGCGTAAATCACGGAAAGCCGATTTATACTCATTCTCACATTTCGAGCCCCCCGCCTGTGCGGGGCGCGGCCCCATAATACTGCCTTTGTATCATTCCGAAACAAAATTTCGAGCCACCCGCGCAGGGTTTATAAAAACTTTGGCCCCGGCTGTTTTCAAACATACCCAAAATAAAATATTTTCCTGTCTTTACAAAAAACGGGCAGCGTCCGGTACAAAAAAGGCCCCGCCTCAGGGCTGCGCCGTATTCTCCGTCAGCGCCGCGTAATAGGCCTGCCCCAGCGCCAGCCCGCCGTCCCCCGGCGGCGTCTGCCGGTTCAGGTGCGGCTGCAGGCCTTTTTCACAAAGCTTTTCCACCATGGCGGCGGTGAGAATACGGTTGACAAAAACGCCGCCCGACAGGCAGACGTCTGTGAGCCCTTCTTCTTTACAAAGGGCTGTCAACGCCGCGCAGGCGCCCTCTGCCACGGCAAGATGAAACCCCAGCGCCAGCGCGGGAACGTCCGTCCCCTTCTGCCGCGCGCGGCGCATCGCATGCAGCAGCGCCCCGCCCTCCAGCACCAGCAAGCCGTCCTCCTGCGTCAGAGGCAAAATAAGCGGCGCGGCGTACGCGGCTTTGGCCGCCGCTTGTTCAAGGCGCGCGGCGCACAGCCCTTCATATTGGTTGTAGCGGCCCAAGCCCAAAATAAAACAGGCTGCGTCAAACAGCCGCCCCATACTGGTACAGAAGGCGCCAAGCCCCGCCTTTTGGGCGGCGGCTGAAAAGGGCTGCTCATCCAAAAAGGCGAGGGCGCTTTTTTCAGCGTCTTTTGCGGCGCTGTCGCCGCCCAAAAGCCAGCAGGGGCGCAGATGCCCCCGGCGCTGAAACGCGCCGCCCCGGCAAACCAGCAATTCTCCGCCCCAGATACCGCCGTCCGCTCCAAAGCCGGTGCCGTCAAAGGCGCAGCCCACGGCCTCGGTCAGGCCGTTTTCGGCCATGACGGACAGGATATGGGCGTGGTGGTGCTGCACGGTGTAAAAGGGCAGGCCGCCGCGCCCGGCCAGTTCTTTCGCCCTGCGGGCGGTGAAATATCCGGGGTGGGCGTCGGCATAAAAGGCCGCCGGGCGGCAGCCCAGCAGTTTTTGCAGGGCGCCGGCCTCCCGCTCATACCAATCGAGAGAGGCGGCGTTCTGCACATCCCCAAAGGGCTGGGACAAAACCGTTTTTTTACCCGCGGCAAAACAAAAAACGCTTTTTAAATCTCCCCCCGCGCAGAAGACCGGGGCTTTCAGCGGCGTGCGCAGGCCGATGGGCAGCGGCACAAGGCCCCGCGCCCTGCGGATATACTGCGGGTCGCCCGCGTTCACCTGGGCGACGCTGTCGTCCAAAGGCCGCAGGATGGGACGCGGGTGAGACAAGACAGGCGCGCCCAGCTTTTCGGCCTCGTCTTCTGTAGTACACAGCGGCTCGTCCGTCAGGTTGGCGCTGGTGCATACCAAAGGGCCGCACTGCCCGCACAAAAGGGCGTGCAGGCCGCTGCAGGGCAGAAAAGCGCCTAAAAACCGGCTTTCAGCCGACAGGTTTTCCGCAAAAGGCAGCGCCGCTTTCGGGGTGAGCAGCACAATGGGCCGGGCGGGAGAGGCCAGCAGCGCCTCTTCTTTTTCTGATACATGGCACAGCCGCCGGATACTCTCGAGGTTGGGGAATAAGACGGCCAGCGGTTTTTCCTCGCGGTGTTTCAGGGCGCGCAGGGCCGCAACCGCCTCTCGGTTGTATGGGCTGCAGCAGAGCTGATACCCGCCGACGCCCTTGACGGCGATGACGCCGCCCGCCTGGAGGTCTTTCTCGGCGGCGGTCAGGGCGTCCGCGCCCGTCTCGCCCCCGCAGTAGCGCAGCTGGGGCCCGCAGCCGGGGCAAGAGAGCGTCTGCGCGTGGCGGCGCCTGCCCGCCTGATAATCTTGTTCACACTGGGGGCACAGCTTGAAGGCTTTCATGGTGAGATGCGGGCGGTCATAGGGCAGGGCTTCAAGGATGCTGTAACGCGGCCCGCAGGAGGCGCAGCTGATAAGCGGATACCCAAAGCGGCGGTTGCCGGGGGTTTGCAGCTCTGTCAGGCAGGCCTCGCAGGTGGGAAGGTCAGGCGTGAGGGTGGGCAGCGCGCCGCCGCCGTTGTCGCTGTCTACGATAGAAAAACCGCAAAGGCCCCGCGGCCAGTCGCCGGGGGCCTCTTCGATGCGCTCGATCACCGCGCCCAGTGGGGCGCGGGCGCGCAGACGCTGAGAAAAGGCAATGACGGCGCTGTCGGCCCCATGGGCCAGCGCCGTCACGATACCGCCGGTATTTTTGACATAACCGGACAGCCCCAGCTCCTCAGCCTGGGCCGCCACAAAGGGACGGAAGCCCACCCCCTGCACCAGCCCGTAAAAGGTGAAAAGCCGGGTCATTCCAGCTCGGCCCCTTTGATGACGACGTGAGAGGCGTCGTCGGTGGGCAGGCCCTCGGCGCCGCATTTTGGACACTCGAGATGCAGCGGCTTTCTGGGATAGACCTCACCGCATTTGGGGCATTTGAGCGTGGCCTCCGGTTCGTCTATCACAAGTTCGGCCTCTGCACAGGCGGTACCGGGTTTGTTTTCTTCAAAATACATACGGATGGTGTCGGCGCTGTAGCCGCTGGACTTTCCCACCGACAAAAACACTTTTTTCACCCTGTTTTTTCCCTGCTTCTGGGCCTCTTTCGCGCCGTATTCGATCACTTCAACGGCTTTATGATAATCGTGCATGCTCATTCTCCTTTTTCTTGGGCCGCCTTGGCCGCGGCCTCGCGCGCCGCCTTGGCCGCCTTCAGTTCGGCGATCTTCTCGGGCGAGAGGGGGGCGGGCTTGGGCGGCGGGTCTTTATGATAGGTGTCGGTGCGTTTTTCGGCCCCCGGCTCAGGATAGCTTTGCAGCATGGAGAGGCATTTGCGGGGACAGTTTTCAATACAGCTGCCGCACTGGATGCAGCCAAAGCGCTCGATCGTCCAGTTGCCGCCCGGCCGGTCAACGTGAATGGCGTCGGCTGGGCACTTTTTGGCGCACATGCCGCACAGGATACACAACGCAAGATCGTTTTCAACATGGCCGCGGGTGCGGGCGGGGTATTCACGCGGGACGGCGGGATAGTTACGGGTGGCTGGCTTTGAAAAAAGGTTTTTCAGGGCCATGCCCGTGAATTTCATATATTTCAGCATGTTTCAGCCCTCCCTCAGCGTTCTGTGCAGCTGATGCACGGGTCGATCGTCAGGATGAGGACGGGCACGTCGGCCAGCTGGCAGCCCTTCAGCGTCTCAAGCATGGCGGGCAGGTTGGCGAAGGTGGGGGTGCGTACCCGCACCCGGTCAAGAAATTTGGTGCCGTTGGCTTTGACATAGTACACCGCTTCGCCGCGCGGCTGTTCTACCCGCATAAAATGCTCGCCCTGCGGAAAGCCCTTTACCGTCACGTTGATGTCGCCCTCGGGTATTTTGGCAGCGAACTGGCGGATGAGGCCGATGCTTTGAAAGATCTCGCGTATCCGTACGTCGGTACGGGCGTAGCTGTCGCCCGCCGTGCTGACGATAGGCTCAAAATCGATATGGCGGTACGCGCCGTAGCCCGTGGTACGGGTATCCCGCAGGATGCCGGAGGAACGCATGAACGGCCCTACCGCGCCCAGATCGTGCGCCTGCTCTTTGGTGAGAAAGCCCACCCCTGAAAGACGGCCGGCCACGGCTTTGTCGCCGAGGAAGGTATCCGTCAGCTCTTTCAGTTCGGCCGACATGCCGTCCAGGATACGCAGAAAGTCGTCCAGCATGGCGCTGTCCATATCCCTGCGCACGCCGCCGATCTTATTTACCGAAAAGATGACCCGGCCGCCTGTCGAGTACTCGAACATATCCAAAATCTTTTCCCGCATCCGCCAGGTGTGCATAAACAGGCTTTCAAAGCCCAGCGCGTCGGCCAGAAGGCCCAGCCATAAAAGATGGCTGTGGATACGGGACAGTTCGCACCAGATGCTGCGCAGCCATACCGCGCGCTCAGGCACCTCCACCTCCATGATGCGCTCGACCGCTTCGCAGTATCCCATGCCGTGCATAAAGCTGCAGATACCGCAGATGCGCTCGGCCACATAGACGTA
Organism: Oscillospiraceae bacterium; assembly: GCA_030538855.1. GTDB lineage: Bacteria > Bacillota > Clostridia > Oscillospirales > Ruminococcaceae > JAUNTE01. Next base: position 8,473 of record JAUNTE010000011.1, on the reverse strand, counting down.
GTCGTTAAAATCTTTTTTCTCCACCAGTTTTTCAAGGCCGCGGTGGACGAAGCCGATGGAGGGGATGGCCTCCACCACTTTTTCATCCTCCAGCACCAGATCGAGATGGATGGGCTCGGGCAGAACGGGATGCTGCGGCCCAAAGGGAACGATGCTGCGTGTAGACATGTGAAATTCCTCCTCAAGGCCTTATTTAAAGGGCGTTTTCCGGCTGGTGCGGTACAGGTTGCCCTGATAATCCAGCGAGATGAATTTGATTTTGACGCCGAACAGGTCAGCGATCTCGTTCTCATATAAAAAGGACGGGGCGTAGATGTTGCTGATACTCAGCACTTCGTCGTTTTCATCGATGGTGAGGCGCAGATGGGTGACGTCCTGCTCAAGCCCGAACGAATAGGTGAGTTCGTATCCGCCCGGCAGCCGGGTGGCGCATATCTGGATGAGCCGGTAGTTCTCGTGCTTGAGCATCAGCACCTCGGCCACCAGATCTTCGGGGGTAACTTTTTTAAACCGCTGCTGTGGCATCTGACGCAGCCTCCTTTGCCGTTTCTTCTTTGCCAAGCGCCTGCTGCTTTTCACGCAGGATGGCCAGCGCTTTGACGACGCCGTCGATGATGGCCTCGGGCCGGGCGGCGCAGCCGGGCACGTACACGTCTACCGGCAGCACCTTGTCAACGCCGCCGAGAATGTTGTAGCACTCTTTAAAAATGCCGCCGTTGCAGGCGCAGATGCCGACGGCGCACACCACCTTGGGGTGGGGCATCTGCTCGTAGATCTGCCGGACGACCGGCTCGTTCTGGCTGTTGACGCCGCCGGTTATCAGCAGGATATCCGCGTGTTTGGGGTTGCCGGTATTGATGACGCCCAGCCGTTCAACGTCATACACCGGCGTCAGGCAGGCCAGCACCTCGATGTCGCAGCCGTTGCAGCTGGAGCCGTCGTAATGCAGGAGCCAGGGGGATTTTGCAAGTTCTGTTTTCGCCATGATTTCCCGCCTCCTTTAATGATTGATGAGTGAGAGGATGAGCAGATTCAGCACACCCAGCACCAGCGTGACCGCCCAGGACATCACCACCATGGTCTGCCATTTGACGCGGGGGAAGGTATTGTCCACCAGCACGTCGATCACATAGACAAGCAATACCACCGCCAGGGCGATCAGCCAGCTGTACCAATCGCTTGTGATAAAGAACAGCCCGGCCACACAGAGCAGAAATACCGTCTCATACCAATGGGCAATCTCGATAAGGCCCAAAATGTTGCCCGCGTGCTCGGTATTCAGGCCCTTCACCATCTCTTGATGGGCGTGATGAGAGGTGGAGAGGTCAAAGGGGGATTTTTGAAATTTGATGATCAGGATAAAAGAGAACCCGAGAAAGACCCCCGGCATCGCGGCGATGGCGGGCGTGCTGCTGCGGATGATGTCCGATACCGCGAAGCTGCCGGTAAAAAGGTAAAAGCCCACCGCCGTCAGCAGTATCATCGGCTCATAGGCCAGCATCTGCACCAGCTCGCGCTGGGCGCCCATAGAGCTGTAGGGTGAGTTTGCCGAACTTGCCGACATAAAGATGAAGATGACCGCCAGCGAGAGGGCAAAAAAGATGAGCAGCAGGTCTCCGCCAAAAAAGAACAGACAGCCGGTGAACGCAACGAACACCAGAAAGCCCACGATCAACAGGTTTTGCACCGAATTGACCACCACAGGCTGTTTTTTGAAAAGTTTGGCCACGTCGTAAAAGGCCTGCAGCAGCGGCGGCCCCTGACGGCCCTGCATCCGGGCCGTCAATTTACGGTCAAGCCCAGAGAGCAACCCCCCGATAAAGGGCGCCAAAACCAGATAGCCGGCGGCGCACAGCAGCCGGATATACAGATCGTTCATTTATACGGCACCCCCAATCGCAATGGTAAGCAGAAGGATGAGCGCGGCGGCGGCAATGGCCAGCACCGGCTTTAAAAGAATGTGTTCGCCGAAAAATTCAGGCATATACCAGCCGGAGAGATACATGGCCTTGCGCTTGCCGAAGGAATCGACAAAATAGCGGTCGTCCCCCTGGTTTGCCCCGCCCATATAGCTGCCCACCAGCTTATCGCGCTTGCCAAAGGCTAAAAAGCGCACCGCAAAAGGCAGCAAAATGATGATGACGAGCATGACCGTCATGATATTGAGATTGAAGCCGGAGATGATGTCGGGCATGGTATAGCCAAACATCCCCAGTAAAATCGGCCCCACCAGATATTTTGAGATGAAGGGAAGCCCAAAGCACAGCGCCACCATCAGCACCGCCAGGCTGCATAGGGTGAACCATTCGCTGCCTTTGGTTTTGTTGGGCAGCCGCTCAGAGTGGTGCAGCACCGCCACCAGCTTGCCCAGCCATTTCGTCCAATAAAACATGGTAGTGGCGCTGCCAAAGGCCACCAGAACGACCAAAAGCAGGTTGTCGGCGTCCACAAACGCCATCAGCGCCCCCCATTTTGAAATCAGCATGCCGAACGGCGCCAAAAACATGCCCGCAATGCCTAAAATCATCACAAGCGCCAGCTCAGGCAGCTTGACGATCAGGCCGTGCATATCCTCGATATTGCGGCTGCCGATCTGATTTTCGACCGCGCCCACCGACAGAAACATCAGCGATTTGGAAACGGCATGGAATAGCAGCAGCAGCATGCCCGCCCAGGCGGCCTCGTACAGGCCGACGCCCGCGCAGGCCACGATAAGTCCAAGGTTGGAGATGGTGGAATAGGCCAGCACCTTTTTGCCGTCGCTTTGCGAGATAGCTAAAAGGGAGGCGGCGAAAAAGGTAAAGCCGCCGATGGTGGTCACCATCGTCCCGGCCAGATTGCCGCCAAGGACCGGCGAAAGCCGCAGCAGCAGGTAGACGCCCGCTTTTACCATGGTGGCCGAGTGCAGCAGCGCCGAGGTGGGGGTGGGGGCGACCATGGCCCCCAGCAGCCAGCGAGAGAAAGGCAGCTGCGCGCTTTTTATCAGCGCCGCAAGCGCCAGCAGGGCGATGGGGATGATCACCCGCTCGTCGGCACAGGCCACGATATCCTGTAAGGTGCTGATATGTAAAACGCAGACGCCGTACACAATGGCAATGGCAAAGCCAAGGCCGCCCAAAAGGTTCATCCACAGAGAGCGAAAGGCGTTTTTTACCGATTCTTCGCGCTTGTTATAGCCGATGAGCATGAAGGAGACAAGGCTGGTGATCTCCCAGAAAAAGTAGATCCATAAAAGATGGGTGGAGAGCACCAGGCCGAACATCGCGCCCAGAAAAACAAACAGCATAGCGAAGAAAAAGGGCCGCCGGTCTTGAAATTCGGTGTGGCGCTCATGAAATTCTTTCATGTATCCCACCGCGTAAATGCAGATAAGGCCGCCCACCACGCCGGCCACCACGCACATGACGAAGGAGAATTTATCCAGCAGGATATGAGGTTTTACCACAGAAAGCATCTCCGTCCTGCCGGTCAGCTCCAGCCAGGCGATCATCCCTGTCTGCACCACCGAGAGAACGATCACGTCGTACCGCCGGTGACGGGCGCCAAAATAGACGATAACACCCGCCAGTATGATTTCAGCGCATAAAATAACGCGGTCTAAAACATGCGTTTCAGGCAGATAGGACACGTCGCCCCCGGTAAGCAGCTGTACCCCCAGCAGCACCACCGAGGCAATGACGACGAAAGAAGAGAAAAAGATAAAATATCTTCGTGCCCTCCCGTGTCTTTTCATGCAGTAGAGTATCAGCGCCGCAACAAACGGATACCCGATGAGAAAAGCGATCAATGGCAAGAAAAACATCCCCTTGGTCAAAAAAATTTAAAAATTCTTTATAAATAAGAAACAATCCGGCCATCATTGTAACGCCGATTCTGACAAAATGCAAGAAAACCGCTGCCGAAAAGCAGGGATAAATTTTGACATTTTGCAGAAAAAGTTTGTTGGGGCTTGACACCGATATGGGAAAAGGTTTTAATAAAGAAGATTATCCGGCGTTGATACAGAACAAAAAACGCCTTTGGGAGAGAGTGCTTTGACAGAAAAAACACAGCGGGTGCAGCGCTTTTTTGATGCCTGCGCCGAAGAATGGGACAGCGTGAGCCGCAGCGACCCGGAGAAGATCGCCTATATTCTGTCGAAAGCCCATATACGCCCCGGCGCGCGGGTGCTGGACGTTGCCTGCGGTACCGGCGTGCTGACACAGGCGATTTTGCAGCTTGGCCCCGCGCAGGTAACGGGGGTCGATCTGTCTGAGAAGATGATCGCCCGTGCAAAAGAAAAATTTACCGACGCGCGGGCCGTGTTTATCGTCGCCGATATACAAGAGCTTTGCTGTGATACCCCTTACGATACGGTGCTGCTGTATAACGCCTATCCCCATTTTGAAGATAAAGAAGCGCTTTTTCAGGCCGTCTCCCGGCTGACGCGGCCAGGGGGCTGTTTTGTGCTGGCCCACGGCGAAGGCCGCGGCCATATCAACCGGTGTCATTTGAAAAGCCCCGGCAGGCAGGAGATCTCGTCGCCGCTGGGCCCGGCCGAAGAGATGGCCCTGCTGCTGAAGCCCTGGTTTGACGTTGACCTTTTAGAGGACAGCGACGGGCGGTATCTGGTGCGCGGCTTTAAAAAAAACTGAAACTTTTTGCGGCGGGGAGGCAGAGGCCGCCGGCCCTTTTGCGGATACCTTTTCATTTGTTCCAAAACAGAAAAGCCCTCTATGCAGAAAAACAGCTGCACAGAGGGCTTTTGGTTTTCGCCGTTTTAAAATATTTTGCGTTTTGTTATAGCAAAGCCGTGAAAGGGGGCCTTCTCTTCGTGTCATTTCAGTCATTTCAGAGCGAGAAAGAACGGGGGCTGCTCTTGGCCGCGCTGAGGTTTGCTGGCAGAAAAAGCGCGTATCCACATATGAGACGACGAGAATGAAAATACCCCGCTTTCTCAGCCGGAGAAAGCGGGGCAAAGAAAAGGAGGGGGCGTCTGTAACGTTCCCCCTCTTTTTATAACTCTTTTCAGAATGGAAAAGGATCACCGTCTGGAAGCTGCAGGGATGTATGATTTGAAAAAGTCTCAATAATCATACGCGGCGCTTCTGCCATGCAGCCAGGCAGTAAAGGCGCAAAGCGCTGCGCCGCACATAGTGTATGAGATCCCGTAAATATCTGCGGCATGAAAATTTTATAACGGCAGGTCTCTCTGCGGTATCAGCGTTTATATACGTTGCCCGCAGGGCCAAACCATGCTTTCAGCAGGTGACTACCTGATTTTTACCGTTGTTTTTTCCGTGGTACAGGCTTATGTCGGCGGTCTCAATCAATTTTTCAACCGTTTGCGCCATGGTGCAGTCGGTTACGCCAAAGGTCATAGCAAGCGAGATCTCCCGGCCCTCATACAGCACGCTGAAGCCGCAGATAGCGTCCAGCAGCTCTTCCAACAGGCGTGAAACGTCTTCTTTTGCAATATTTTCAAAAACAAAAAGAAACTCTTCACCGCCCCAGCGAAAAACGTACCCGCGCCGCTCAACATGGCGCGTAAAAAGGGCCGCCAGCTCTTTTAACACCGCGTCGCCCGCAAGGTGGCCGTATTGGTCGTTGATCTGTTTGAAAAAATCGATATCGCCCATGGCGACTGAAAAAACGGTTTGGCTTTTTTGATAATTTTCCAACAGATTCTCAAGAAGCACCTCGCCGCTGCGCCGGTTATAAAGGCCGGTCAAAGGGTCTGCGCCGATCAGCTCGGTGATGGATTTTTGCAGCCGTACGGTAAAACGCCCCATATCGCCCAGCTCGTCCTCCCGTTTCAGCAGGGCGGGGTCAAGTGTACTCTCCAGCTTGCCGTCGGCGGTTTCTTTTAAAAAGTTTTTGATCTTATTGAGTGAGAGGATCGTTTTTTTGGCGTACCGCAGCGCCACCGCGGCGGCCGCTGTTAAAATGGCGGTCACCACGATGAAGATCTGCAGGACAGCAAGGGCGATGGTGCGCGTTACGGTATCGCGGGCCTTGCCCACAAATACCATGCCCACAATGCCGCCACGTGCGTTGCGCAGCGGCATATAGTACCCATAGTACGGCGTGCCGTTGACGGATACACGGTCAGAGAAATAATCCGCGCCCTGCGTCAATACCGTTTCTGCAACCTCAGGGGCGGCTAAAGTGCCGACGGCGCGGCCCCCCTGGTTATCGGATATCGAGGTCAGCACCCGGCGGTCAGCACAAAAGACGGTCGCGTCGGTGCCCGAGACACTTTTGATGTCATCCACTAAAAAAGATTGCGTGCTTAAAGGTACGCCGCCTTTATACAGCTCGTCGCCGGTCACGGTGAAATCGCCGTCAGACACAAGCGTGCAGGAACGGTACAGCGAATGGGCGAGATCGGCAAGGCCGTCCCGCGTCTCTTGGGTGGTGGCGTTGTAGATGGAGAAGGCCGCGATCAAAACAGAGCTGACGCCCAGACACAAGAGTGGGACGACGGTGAGACGAAAGAGTGAAGATGTAAGGCTGTGACGTTTGGCTTTCATGGCAAAAGCTCCTCTTTTTTTACGCCCGGGTCATAAGGCCGGGCGGTATCAGCGTGCCAGCAGGCGTGTACGCTTTGCCGCGCGGTTACGTTTTATCAGGTGAAAATATAAAGCGGCCTACCCATGGGGCGGCTTTTATAAAGATAGGCAAAGCTGTTCACAGCGACGCTTTGATTGCAGTAGGGCGAAAGAAATGAGGCGTCACACTGGACGAAAACAGGCCAAGGATGAAAAGCCCCTTTCCGCGGTAAAACAAGTTTTGAAAACGTTGGTAAAGAGGGTGGAATTTAATTGGAAACAAAAAAGTGCGGCGGCAAAAAAACGGCCGAAGACCTTGATATAAATAAGCAAGGGCGCGCCCCAGCAAAAAGACACCGTATGCCGTAAAAGAAAGAAAAATCGCCCCCAGAGCAAAAGAGTGCGCAAATGCGCTGGGCGGGGAGGCGGAAAAGAAAAGGCCTTTTAACATCATTGCCCAAAGCGCCCTCAGCCGCCGGAAGAAAAAAGCAGAATCTGCGGCCAAACCTTCCTCAGCAGCCGCTTAAAAACCTGCACAGGCGGGATATGGTGTCATCATCCAGTAAACAGGCGCGTTTGGCGCGGATGGCGGGGCCGATGGCGCCGTATTTTAAAATGGGCGTTTCAGTGCGCAGGCGCAGGGTGCAGTCTCCGGGAAAGGCCACCAGCGGAAAACACGCCCCGGCGGGCAGCTGCGGCACCGCGCGGCGCAGCGCCTCAGCCGCGCGCTGGTTTTGCAAAATGGGGTTGGGAAAAGCTTTTTGCTTTCCCTCGGTGTTCTGCGTCCACTGCGCGTCTTTTTCATGCCCGGTGAGCCAGCCTTTATAATCTTTGGCCTGAAGAAAAAAGACGCCGAAGGGAGAGACGATGACATAATCTACCGCGGTTCCCTCGATAAGCAGCTGACGAAAAATGTGATAGCTGTCGGGGGGCAGGGTGTTCAGAATAATCGAAACTGCCTTCTCGCCCATCCGCTTTTTCAGCAGGGGCAGCAATAAAAACAACAGGACCGCCGCAGCGCAGACAAGCAAAAAAGGCCACCATTCTTTTAAAAAGCTCCACATGGCCGGACGCCCCCCTCCGTCTTTTGGTATATTTGGTTTGATTATACCATATAAAGGTGAAAAAGGGAAAGGACAGCTTTGGAAAAAAAGAAAAGCTTTACGGTTTTATCCGCTTCAATAAGGAACGAAAGGATAAAAAACGAAAACTTTTGTGACAATTTGATTGAAGAGGAAAGTGATTTATAGTATACTGTAAAAAAGAGGCGGGCCAGCCCGCAGAACGGAGGATAAGATATGGAACAAAAAATGATCAAGCTACAGTCAGGCCGGGCGCCGGTTTCCCTGCGGGTGTATCCGGGGCATTTTGCAACCAGCCATTCTCATATCAATTATTATATCGATATCACCACGCTGAAAACCAGACAGAGCGAGGCGGCGGAGGTGGCGAAACATCTGGTATCGCTGTATCATGCCTCGACGGTGGTCGATACCATCGTCTGCGTGGACGGCACTGAGGTGATCGGCGCCTATCTGGCCGAGGAGCTGTCGCGGGCGGGCTTCAGCTCGATCAACGCGCACCAGACCATTTACGTTATCACGCCGGAACAGGCTGGCGGGCAGATGATCTTTCGGGACAATTTGCAGCCGATGCTGGCGGGCAAGCATGTGTTGCTGCTGATGGCCAGTGTCACCACCGGGAAAACGGTGGCCCGTGTGCGTGAATGCGTGGAGTATTACGGCGGCATCGTACAGGGCGCGGCGGCGGTGTTCAGCGCGGTGAAAGAGGCCGACGGCCTTGAGATCAATTCACTTTTCCGCAGCGAGGATATCCCTGATTACCGCGCGTTTGAACATCGGGAATGCCCGTACTGCAAAGCGGGCGAAAAATTAGAGGCTATCGTCAACAGCTACGGCTATTCAAAATTATAAGGTTTGCAC
>JAUNTE010000212.1 GCA_030538855.1 Oscillospiraceae bacterium | reverse complement strand
GTACCAGCGCCGTCTTTCCTTTAGATGCCGCCTCGCGCAGCAGCTGCAAAAACACCAGTGTTTTTCCGCTGGAGGTCACCCCGTGCAAAAGCGCCGTCCCCGGCTGCGGCTGTTCCATCTGTGCGCGCAGCTTTTCATATACCTGCCGCTGGGCAAAAGACAGCGTCTCTTCCTCTTCTTTTGCCCCCTCGGCCGTGTACAGCTCTATTTTTTTATCCTCTTTGCCGCAGGTCACAAAACCGTGCCTCTCCAGCGTTTTCAGCACGGCCCCGGTAACGCCCGCCATCTCAAGCAGCTCGGTTTCCTCTCTCGCCCCCGCCTTCAATATATCCAATACATCCTGCTGTTTAGGCGTCGCCTTTTTGTCTCCCTCCCTGCCTGAAAGCCGCCACACCCGGTCTTCCATCCGGGTGATCTGGCGACGCAGGCAGGGGCGGCCGTCTTCTGAAACGCAGCGGTACTGCGCCCCATAGGGGATAATGGCACGCACAGCGTCATAGTAAGTGCAAAACGTCGTCTCTTTCAGGTGATACACCAGCTCCAGCAGCTGGGGCGTCAGGCGCGCCTCCTCGGGGGCCGCGTCATAGATCTCTTTCACCGCTTTGATCTCAGGGGGCTGGTCCGATACCTCCAGCACTACCCCCATGCGCGGCGCGGCGCCCCGGCCAAAAGGCACCAACACCATGCTTCCGGCGTACACCCGCCCCGACAGGCGGGCGGGTATGGCGTAGGTATATAATTTATCAAAATGAAAAGCGGCGTTACTGACCGCCACCTGTGCCGATGCAGCCATGCACACCGCCTCCTCTATGCCAATCGCCGCTCTCAGGCCTGCCTTTGGCAAACGATCTGATATACTTCTTCCACACAGTCGTCCAGTTCGTCGTTCACGACGAGATAATCATAATCCACGGCATACTCCATCTCCTCCAGCGCCCGGGCCAGCCGTTTTTGAATCGTGTCCTCGTCCTCGGTCTCCCGCTTATGCAGGCGGCGGCTCAACTCTTCATAGCTGGGGGGGCGCACAAAAATCGTGGTGCACCCGGGATATGTACGTTTCATGCTCTGTGCGCCCACAACGTCGATGACCAGAAAAGTGGTTACGCCTTTCTCTAAACGCCGGTCGATCTCGCTGCGCAGCGTCCCATAATAATTGCCGCAGTATTCGGTATATTCCAGTACGTCGCCCGCGTCGCGCCTTCTTTCAAATTCTTCCCGCGAAATGAAATAATAATCCTCGCCGTCTTTTTCACCGCCGCGCATGGCGCGGGTAGTGGCCGAGATGGTGGTCTCGATCTCCTTATGTTTTTTTTGCAGCTCGCGCACAACAGAGTCCTTCCCGCTGCCGCTGGGGCCGGAAATAACGAACAGGTAACGTTCTTTATTCATCCTCCGGCGCCTCCGCTTCCTCGGTCTCCGGCGTATCCAGCGTATCGCCCGGCTCCTCCAGACGTTTTGCCATCGTCTCGCGCTGTACCGCAGACAGCACCACATGGTCTGAATCCATAATGATGACGGTGCGCGTTTTTCTGCCGGAGGTCGCGTCGATGAGGCGGTGGTTTTCTTTCGCCTCCTGTATGATGCGTTTGATCGGGGCGGAGTCGGAATCCACCATCGCGATGACACGCCCGGCCAACACCATATTATTATAGCCGATATTGATGAGTTTCATAGTTCGCTCTCCTTATTTTTATCGGTTTTATTCCACATTCTGTATCTGTTCCCTGATTTTTTCAATTTCACCCTTCATCTCAACCACCAAACGGGTAATGGCGATGTCCTGACATTTTGAGCCGATGGTATTCACCTCGCGGTTCAGTTCCTGCGTCAAAAAATCCAGCTTGCGGCCCACCGGTTCAGACAACGCAAGAATATCCCGATATTGCTGAATATGGCTGTGCAGCCGGACGGTCTCTTCATCAACGGCGGTCTTATCTGCAAAAATAGCCGCTTCTGTCAGGATACGGCTTTCATCGACGCTGCGGTCTTCCAGCAGCGTTTTCAGCTTTTCATAAAGCCGCGCCGTATAGGCGGCCACCCGTCCCTCGGTATTTTCCTCCACCCGGCGCAGGTCCTCTTCCAGCGTGTTCAAACGCGCCAAAATATCCTCGCGCAGCTTTTCGCCTTCGGCCCGCCGCATTGTCAAAAAGCTCTCCAGCGCCAGCGCCACCGTTTCACGCACATCGGCCCACAGGCTCTCCTCGTCCTGCTCTTGCTGTACGGCGGTCAGCACCTCTGGCATACGGGCCAGCGCCAGCGCGGGCACCTCCTCCTTCAGGCCCAGCTCGGCCGCAAGCTCACGCACCGCCTTTAAATAGGCGGCGGCCAGCTCATGGTTGACGGCCACGGCGGTATCCCCCGCTGAAATATTTTGTATCGTCAGGTTCATCTCCACTTTTCCGCGTGAGATAACAGCGCTGATCTCTTTTTTTATTTTATCGTCTAAAAAAGTGTATGCCCGGGGCACACGTGAAAAATACTCAAAATAACGGGAATTGACGCTTTTGATCTCCACGGTGATGCCGCGGCCATTCAAAATCGTCTCTCCACGGCCGTAACCAGTCATGCTCAAGGTCACGATACCACTCCTTTATCTGTACAGTTTGCCATGATATATACCTATATAGCATACACGTTTTACATGGATTTTGCACGAATTTTAAAACAAGGGCATCCCGCTTGAAAGGGTTGGACATTCTATGATATAATGGACAAAATATGTGGTTAAGGCCCTGTTTTTATCGTTTATTTCAATAGAATACGCCTGTGAGGGAGTCTTATGGATAAAATCGCAATTCTTATCCCCTGTTATAACGAGAGCAAAACCATAAAAAAAGTAGTTGAGGATTACCGCGCCGCCGTACCTGACGCCGTGATCTATGTGTACGACAACAACTCTACCGACGGCACCGACGCCCTCGCCCGTGAGGCAGGCGCCGTGGTAAGGTATGAACGGCGGCAGGGCAAAGGCAACGTGATCCGTACCATGTTCCGTGAGATCGAGGCCGAATGCTATCTGATGATCGACGGCGATGACACCTATCCGGCTGAAGACGCGCACAAGCTGATCGATCTTGTTTTAAACCACAACATCGATATGGTGATTGGGGACAGGCTGTCCTCTACCTATTTTACTGAAAATAAGCGTCGTTTTCACAACACCGGCAACCGGCTGGTAAAACGGCTGGTCAATGCTTTTTTTGGAGGAAGCGTCTCTGACATCATGACGGGATACCGGGCCTTCAGCCCTCTGTTCGTAAAATCTTTTCCCGTTCTCTCCAAAGGCTTTGAGATCGAGACGGAAATGACCATCCACGCGCTGGACAAAAACCTCAATCTCGCTTCGGTGCCGGTCTCATACCGCGACAGGCCCGAGGGCAGCGAATCCAAACTCAGTACGGTTTCTGACGGATATCGGGTACTGATGACTATTTTTAAATTATACAAGGATTATCGCCCCTTTCCCTTTTTCACCTTGCTGGCGGTTTTGCTGGCGCTTATTTCTCTCGGCTTCTTCCTTCCGGTATTATGGGAATTTTTCAAAACCGGTTTTGTGGGAAAGATCCCCACATTGGTGGTGGCGGGGTTTGTCGCCATGGGGGCCATGCTCTCTTTTACCTGCGGCTGCCTGCTGGATACCGTGGTGAAAAAAGCCCGGCAGGATTTTGAGATCCAGCTCAACATCCTGCACCAGCTGTTTCATAAAAAAGATTCCACTGAAAAGTAAAGTCTCTATCAAAAAGCAATATCTCTATTCTTACCGGCGCGGGTGTCCCCGCGCTTTTTTTATCCGGTTTTATGCTCAAAACAGCCGATAACACACAGCGCTGCGGTCTTGGCCCTAAACTTTTTGCTGTTCTGCGAAAAATCCCGGATTTTTCGATTTCCGCTATCCGCGGCGGCATCTGCCGCCGTTTTTTCTAAACGCTTAACGCCCGCTGCTGCGGGTGCAAGGCCGCGCTCTTCCCGCACGGCCCATCTTTGTAAAGGCTGTTTTTCCGTCCAGCCCATCCAGCCTCTGGCCGGTTATCACTGATTATAAAAGTTTCCGCTGTCAGCATTTTATCTGGTTTGGCCGCCGATGCCGCG
>JAUNTE010000211.1 GCA_030538855.1 Oscillospiraceae bacterium | reverse complement strand
GCAATGAATTTCCCAAGGGAGAATTTGATTGTGTTATTTCGGCATTATCTATCCATCATTTAGAACATGAAGATAAAAAGGCTTTATTTAGCAGCATTTATAATAGATTACCCGCGGATGGGATATTCATAAATTACGACCAATTTTGTGGCGGCACGGTAGAAATGGATAAATGGTTTGATTCCTATTGGGTTCATCAGCTGACAAACAGTGAGTTGACGGTAAAGGATATTGAACTATGGAAAGAACGAAGAAAATTAGACAAAGAATGTTCGGTTGAAGATGAGATAAATATGCTTTTGCACTGTAAATTTAAAGAAGTTAAATGTGTGTATTCAAGTCAGAAATTTTCTGTTATCGCTGCCGTTAAATAAATTCACCGTTTACTGCACTGAAAAAATTATCAAAGTGCCGGACGATAAGACGCAGAGCCGGTAACCTATCGAAAATATTCCTTATGGCTATCGGCCTTTTCCTTTTTAGAGAACGGCTTATACTATGGCGATGGCTGGATTGCAACAGCGGAAGAAACCGTTACTCGTCGGCAAAGAGACTCGCTCTGCGGAGGCTTTTTTGAAAAACAACCATCAAGCCGCCGAAGATTGGAACGGCCCAGCGCCGCAACAGAAAACAGGAGCATCGCCTTGCCGACGATGCTCCTGTTTTTACATTAGGGTTGCTTTCAGTGGCCTATGGTTTTTAACAGGGATGTTTTTTATCATTGCTCAAAGTTTAGATGAGCCGCCATGCTTTAAATCGGTCAAACAAAGGCCTTGTGTTTCGGCTGCGGCGGCAGTCCGTTTTGGTTTATCAGTGTTTTATGATAAGCCACTGTTTCAGTTTATTGTTTCATACGGGCTTTGATATAGGCGTCCAGCGCTTCTACCGTGGCGTCTACGCCGCCCAAACGGCTTGAAGAGAGCGAGATATCGTAGCTGGAGCAGATGCCCCAGCTTTTTTCGGAGTAAAAGTTATAGTAATTTGCCCGCTTTTTATCGGTTTTTTTAATGGCGGCGGCAGCGGCTTTTTCGTCCAGGCCCCGGCGGTCCATGATCCGTCTGACACGGCTGTCTATATCCGCGCAGATAAAAATAGAGACACAGTTCGGCATATCCTGTAAAATATAATCTGCGCAGCGCCCGATGATAACGCAGGGGCCCTCGGCGGCGATACCGCGAATCGTCTTGCTCTGCATGACAAACAGGTTGTCATTGGTCAAATAGTCTGAAAAGCCCAGCATCCCCATACTGTGGTTCTGCGCGCCCAAAGACAGGCTGTATAAAAAGCTGTCGGTCGGCTGTTCATCCGCCTTGGCGAACAGTTCTTCAACAATGCCGTGTTCTTCCGCCGCTTTACGCAGAAGCTCGCGGTCATAAAAAGGAATATCCAGTTTTTTGGACAGCTTTTCACCGATCTCATGCCCGCCGCTGCCATACTGACGTCCGATACAGATAATCAGATTGTTGTTCATAGTATTACCTCCTCTGTGCAATTCGTAGAAAAGCAGGGCTTTTCTATGTATGTATTATAGCATATGTAACAAATAAATTGTTGAGAATAAATGACAAAAATCTAATATTTTTTTTGTGAGAAATGATTCTTTCAAAAAACGAAGGCCGCAACGCAAAAAAAGCGCTGCGGCCATGAGAAAAAAGTTTGTTTTGCAAAAAGGCACAGACAGTCAGGCGCAGCCGCGTAACGAAAAGCGTCTTGAGGGCGGGCCGTTTGCCTATAGGTATATCAAAGGTATTAAAGTGAAACGCGCCGCTCCTGCCGTTCAAATAATTTATGGCCAAACCGATACAGCAGCAGTATGCCGATGATGGTGAGAACAATTTCAGGAAGCATGTAAGAGGCATTGTAGAAAAATGAATAGACCCAGCACAGCGCGTCCTGCCCCAAATGCTGGGTGAACCACGCGCCCCAGCCAAAATTGTTCATCCATTCAAACGCATAGTCGTAATCCTTCCAGACGATGTAGCCGGAGAGAAAGCTGCATAAAAAGCGAAGCAGGCATACCGCGGTGGAGCTGAACGCCACCCCGGCCAACTTATGCTTAAAGGGCTTGGCAAGGACGACGGCAAGCCCCAAAACCGTAAAGCCCAAAATATAATCAAGCAGGATACAGCCGATCTGCGCGCCCAGGGTTTGACAGTACGCCAGATTTTTCAGCCCGAGAAAAAGCTGCACAAGGCTGTTGACAAACGCGGTAAACATCCCCCATTTAGGCCCGTGCCGAAAGCTCATCACCAAAAGGGGCAGCATGGACACCAGCGTGATGGAGCCGCCGTGTGGAAGCTCGAAAATAGGGATGAAGCTGAGAATGGTGGCGAGGGCCGTCATCAAGGCGCCTTCAACCAGAATACGGGTGCGGGAATACGGAGTATTCATGTGGGGTTCCTCTTTTCTGCTGACAATAGTACATAAAAACAAAAAGCGCCCGCAATATATGCGGGCGCAAAGAACACTTGCATCGGGGCGCAAAGCCCCAGTGAAACTTCCTACGCCGGCATTACCCGGATCAGGTTCTAGGTGACACAAAGCTGCAATTTGCTCTGATCTCAGCCGAGGAAAGCCCTCAGCGCCCCTGTTTTTATGTCCGTCCATTACTATATCAGCAGGCGCGTTTTTTGTCAATAGGAGGGCTGCGGGCCGCTTTCGAGGTGTTGAGAAAGTCGCCTCCTGAAAAGCTTCGGTGTTTTATTTCAGCATGTTTCACAAGAATCCTCGGGAATATATCCAGTATTCCCTGCGGTTTTTGTTTCATCTGCTGAAATAAACGCTCTCGTTTTCTACAAAGCTTGGTTTTTCAACACCTCGGCTTTGTACAAAAGCGGCAAAGCGCGCGTCCCTCGCACGGCGCGGGTGAGAATGCGCGTGCCCGTGGGCGGTGTGGCGGAACAAAAGAGGCGGCGCGGCAGAAAAATGTGCCCAAAGCCCTCAAAATAGGGCAGCAGTTTTACCGGGCAATAAACCAAAAAGCCAAAGGCGCGCCGGTAAGCGGGCTTAACGCGGGATAAGCGCCGAAAAACGTCGTTTACGGCAGCATGAAGGGCCGGTGTAGGGCGTAAAAATCGCCGTTTACCAAACGGCGGTTTCACCAAGGACGCAAGCTGCGGGCAGGGCCTACCGCGCGTCGGCGTCGATATAGGAGGCCTTTATCTTGGAATACATGATTTTTTGCGAAGTGTAGAGGCTGTAACGCCCGCTGAGCATATAGCTGACGGCGCAGGCCGCGGCAAACAGCAGCAGCCCCTCTGAACCAAACAGCTCAACGCTGAGAAATATGGCGGCAAAAGGACAATTTACAACGCCGCAGAAGGTGGCGATAAGCCCCAGCGCCGCCCCGAAACCGGCGGGCAGGCCTATCAGCCCCCCGACGGCGCAGCCGAATGTTGCGCCGACAAAAAAGGTGGGGACGATTTCTCCGCCTTTAAAGCCGCAGCCCAGCGTAACGGCGGTAAACAGAAGTTTGAAAAGAAAAGCCAAGGGCGACGCGCTGCCCCCGACAGCGCGTTCGATCACCGCGATCCCGGCGCCGTTATAATCGCGGGTGCCGGATAAAAGCGTAAGGACGACCACCAATATGCCGCCCGCGGCGATGCGAAAGTAGGCGTTTTTGAAAAAACGGCGGAAAAGCCTGCCGGACATACGGATGGAAACGCACAATAAAATACTGACAAGCGCGCAGAGCGCCCCCAGCGCGATGACCTGCAAAAAGGTGAGCCAGGTTTCCTCTGGCAGCGCGGGGATGGAAAAACGCGTTGGCGCGATGCCGAAAAGCCCCGCAACGCCGAAAGCAATCAGCGCCGAGACCAAAGCGGGCATCAATGCCACATAGTAGACCACGCCGACGCTGACGACCTCCATGCTGAAGACGGCGGCGGTGAGCGGCGTGCCGAACAAAGCCGAGAATACCGCGCTCATCCCGCACATGGTGAGGATGCGCAGGTCCCGGTCGTCCAGATGAAAACACCGGCTGAGAAAACCGCCGATGCTGCCGCCTATCTGCAGGGCTGCCCCCTCGCGCCCGCTGCTGCCGCCGAAGAGATGAGTGAGCAGCGTGCCGCAGAAAATCAAAAAGGCCATGCGCAGGGGCACCTGCT
>JAUNTE010000210.1 GCA_030538855.1 Oscillospiraceae bacterium | reverse complement strand
CAGCATCAGTTTGATGCGGTTCTCCTGGTTCACCCGCGTGGCGCTGGGGTCGTAGTCGATCGGCACAATATTGGCCTGGGGGCATTTTTCACGGATGCGGCGTATCATCCCTTTGCCGTTGATATGGTTGGGCAGGCAGCCAAACGGCTGGGCGCAGACGATATTGCCGTAGCCCGCCTCGGCCAGCTCCATCATCTCGGCCGTCAACAGCCAGCCCTCGCCCATTTTGCTGCCATAGCCGATCACGCCTTTCACCAGGGTTTTGGTGTGGGCGTAAGGGCTGGGGGCTACAAAACGCGGCTCTTCTTTCACAGCGGCGATCAGCGCGCTCTCCATCTTGGTCAGATATTCCATCAAGATGCTGACGAACTGATATTTGGCCGCGCTGCCGCCGTAAAGCTTATGGTCCTCCAGCCGGTTATCCACCTTGAACAGGGCAAAGCCCATCAGGCCCGGCACCATCACCTCGCACCCCTGTGAAGCCAAAAAGTCCTCAAGATGATTATTGGCCAGCGAGGAATATTTGACGTATATCTCGCCCACCACGCCCACTTTTACGCGGGGGCGCGGCTGCACTTCGATACCGGCGTAGCTGCGCACAATACCGCTGAGAACAGGGCGCATCTCTTTCAGGCTGTAGCCTTTGCCCTCGTTCAGCATATCCGCCAACCCGTCCGACAGCTGGGCCAGCAGCTTATCGCACGCGCCGGGCTCTTTTTCATAGGGGCGCACCTGATTGTGCAGCAGCATCAGCAGGTCGCCGTATACAATGCCCGCCACAGCCTTGCGTATCATGGGCAGCGTGACGGAAAAACCGGGGTTTTTCTCCATACCGCTCATATTCAGGCTGATGACGGGGATATTTCCATAGCCAGCCTTCTGCAGCGCCTTGCGCAGCAAAAAAATATAGTTTGAAGCGCGGCACCCGCCCCCTGTCTGGGTGATCATCAGGGCGGTATGCGCAAGGTCGTATCTGCCGCTGTTCAGCGCGTCGATCATCTGCCCGATAACCAGCAGCGCCGGGTAGCAGGTGTCGTTATGGACGTATTTCAGCCCTTCCTCCACCACCTGCGGCCCCTCGTTGTGCAGCACCTCTACCTTGTAGCCGCAGTTGCGAAACACTTTTTCCAATATTTTAAAATGCGTCGGAAGCATATTCGGCAGCAGGATGGTATGGGTCTCCCGCATCTCTTTGGTGAATAAAATACGTTCTTCAGTCTGCGCCATGGGCTTCCTCCTTTTCCTGCAAGGCGGCAAACAGGCTGCGCAGCCTTATCTTTACCGCGCCCAAATTTGTGATTTCGTCTATCTTTATCTGGGTATACAGCTTGCCCTCGGCCTCTAAAATAGTACGCATCTCGTCCGAGGTGATGGCGTCCACTCCGCAGCCAAAGCTCACCAGCTGTACCAGATTCATATCCGGCTGTGTGCCGATATACCTGGCCGCCGCGTACATGCGGGAATGATAGGTCCACTGATTGAGCACGCCCACCGGAAATTTCTCTATAAGGCCGCTCAGCGCGTCCTCACTGACAACGGCCGCGCCGAATGAGCAGATGAGCTTATCGATGCCGTGGTTGATCTCGGGGTCGATATGATAGGGGCGGCCCGCCAGTACGATGATGGGCATTTTCTTTTCCCGGGCAATACGGACGATCTCTTCGCCCTTTTGCCGCACCTTGCCAAGAAAATCGGCGTGCGCGGCGTAAGCGGCCTTCGACGCGGCCTTCACCTCTGAAAGGGTGACGTCCGGGGCAAGTCGTTTCAATATCTCCAGCATCTTTTTAGGAAAATCCGCCGGCCGGTGGATGCCCACATAATCGCTGATAAAACGCGCTTTTTGCAGGCCGGGCATGTTGGCGCCCAAAACCTCGGGGTAATATGCCACCACGGGGCAGTTATAATGATTGTCGCCCAGTTTTTCATCCAGATTATAGCTCATGCAGGGGTAAAAAATGGTATCGATCCCTTCATCCAGCAGCTTTTGGGTGTGCCCGTGCATCAGTTTTGCAGGGTAACATACCGTGTCGCTGGGGATGGTGGCCTGCCCGCGCAGGTACAATTCGCGGCCTGAGCCGCCGCTGGTCACCAGCTCAAACCCAAGCGCGGTGAAAAAAGCGTTCCAGAAGGGCAGCAGGTCGTACAGGTTCAGCCCCATCGGCATGCCGATCTTCCCGCGCGGGCCGGGTTTGGGCGCGCACGCGTCCAGCAGGCCGCGTTTATAGGCATACAGATTCAGGCTCTCGTCCGCCGCCTTTTTGGTAATGGGGCGGTCACAGCGGTTGCCGCTGATAAACCGGCGGCCGCCCCCAAAGGTATTTACCGTCAGGCGGCAGTTGTTGGGGCAAAGGCCGCAGTTCACCTCTTTGGTGCGGTGTTCAAAAGCTTTTAGTTCCTCGGGGCCTATCAGCCCGCCCGCGGGCTTTTGGGCCGACATTTTCTGTGCCCACAGCGCCGCGCCAAAAGCCCCCATCAGGCCGCTGATATCGGGCCGTACCACCTCTGCCCCAAGCTCCTGCTCAAAGGCGCGCAGCACGGCGTCGTTATAAAAGGTGCCGCCCTGTACCACGATATGTCTGCCAAGCTCTTTGGGGTTTGCGGTGCGGATGACCTTGTACACCGCGTTTTTCACCACGCTGATGGAGAGGCCCGCCGAAATGTTTTCGGCGCTGGCCCCATCCTTCTGCGCCTGCTTGACGCTTGAATTCATAAATACGGTGCAGCGGCTGCCAAGGTCTACAGGATGGTCGGCAAACAGGCCTTTTTTTGCAAACTCAGCAATAGAGACGCCCAGCGCGCCGGCAAAGGTCTGCAAAAAGCTGCCGCAGCCTGAAGAACAGGCCTCATTCAAAAAGATATTGTCCACGCTGCCGTCTTTGATCTGAAAACACTTGATGTCCTGCCCGCCGATGTCGATCACAAAATCGACGTCCGGCATAAAATGGCGCGCCGCGGTAAAATGCGCCACAGTCTCCACCACGCCAAAATCCGCTGAAAAGGCGTGTTTGATCAGGTCTTCACCGTAGCCCGTCACGGCTGAGGCCGCAATATTGAGCCCGGGACGGCGCTGGTAGAGGCCCAATAAGTACTCGCGCACCAGCGGGACAGGGTTGCCGCTGTTGGGCTGATAGCTGCTGTCAAGCAAACTGCCGTCCTCGCCTGTCAGCGCCATCTTGATGGTGGTCGAACCCGCGTCTATCCCCAGATACACCCGCCCCTCATAAGAGGCAAGGTCGCCCTTTTTCACGGCCGCCGCCGCGTGCCGCCTGCAAAAAGCCGTATATTCCTCCTGGCTGCGAAACAGCGGCTGAATGGTCTGATAACTGCCCTTTCCCCGGTAATCCGAGAGGCGGACCAAAACCTCTTTCAGATGAACGCTCTCTTCACAGCTGTACGCCGCGCCCAGCGCGACGTAATAAAGGCTGTTTTCAGGGCATACGCCGTGCAGCCCCAGCGTTTTGTCAAACGCCTCACGCAGGCCGGACAAAAACGTCAGCGGGCCGCCCAGGTATAAAAGCTTGCCCTCGATGGGCCGCCCCTGCGCCAGCCCCGCGATGGTCTGGTTGACGACGGCGTAAAAGATACTGGCCGCGACGTCGCTTTTTTTTGCGCCCTGGTTCAGCAGGGGCTGGATATCGCTTTTGGCAAACACGCCGCACCGGCTGGCTATGGTATAGGTGCGCTGCGCCGCGGCGACCAACGCGTCCATCTCGTCCGGCGTAACGTTCAGCAGGGTGGCCATTTGGTCGATAAACGCGCCGGTGCCCCCGGCGCAGCTGCCGTTCATCCGCACCTCCATGCCGCCCTCTAAAAATAATATCTTCGCGTCCTCGCCGCCCAGCTCGATGATTACATCGGTGCCGGGCTGCAGGCGGGCGGCCGCAATGCGGGTGGCGTAAACCTCCTGCACAAAAGGCAGCCGGCAGCCCTCGGCCATACCCATGCCCGCGCTGCCGCTGATGACGAGGCCCGCCGCCTGTCCGTGCAGCACCTCGCGGTCCAATATTTCCAATACTTCGGCGGTCTTCTGGGTAATCTGGCTGAAGTGCCGCTGATAAAGAGAATATACAATTTGGCCCTGTTCGTCCAAAGCCACGCATTTAATGG
>JAUNTE010000209.1 GCA_030538855.1 Oscillospiraceae bacterium | reverse complement strand
TAAAGGCCTCTCAGCAGGCCCCGCCTTGCCGTTTCCGTCCCATAGCCCAAACCCGGCGGCCCTGCCAGTTGCGGCTGTCGGTCTCTTTTGCCGCTTCTGCGGTAAAAATGCCCTGTCTGTCCCCTGTGGCAAAAGGCCTGCGGGCGGCATAAAGCGGCGCTGCTCCGTCCCCTGTAACTGCATAAACAACAAAAGTCCACGGCGGATTTGTTCCCGCCGTGGGCTTTTTGGGGCTTTCATAAACGCGCCGGCTCCGCCATGCCTCTCTGCTCCTCCGCAGGCCCCCGCGGCCTTCGCGGCAAAAGCCTTTCCGCGCTGTTCCCTCGGCCTTTGCCGCTAAAAGTTGCCGCCGTTCCATCCCCAGTTTTTCACTGGTACATATTTGATATAGGTACGGTCAGGCGGTATCTGCAAAATCTCCTCCAGCCTGCCGCACAGCTCGGCGCTTAAACGCGCGCTGGCCGTTTCGTCTATGCTTCCAAAAACGCTTACCTCCACCATGGCGGCCGGGCTTTCGCCGTCGCCTTGAAAATACATACGGCAGTTCTCTTCAAAATTCAGCATCAGCCACCTCTCGCTTTTACCCGGCAGCAGGGCAATGGCTTTTCCAAACGCCTCTTTCAGGCTTTTTTCCTGCCCGGCTGAGATGGGGCATGAAACCTTCGTATTGATAAACGGCATCCTTCAGTTCCTCCTTTATTTTAAAGCCGGCCTTTCCGGCTTCATTCTCCTATATACAAAAACCGTTTCCCGGCCGTCCCCTCCGGCGGCTCGTTCCAGCTTGCAAGCGGCCGCGCCCATATCTGCCCTTCGCCGTACAGCGCCTGATAGACGACCAAAGGCTCTAAGGTTTCTGAGTGCAGGGCAGTAAACAGCACCCGGTATTCCTTCCCTTTAAAATGCCGGTATCTTCCGGCCGCCGGTTCACCCATGCTCCTGTGCCTCCGTATGTTTTTTGGGTACATGCTTTTTCCAGCCGCCCCCAAGATAAAAAACCAGCGACAGCCCCGCCGCGATCACCCATCCAATGGGCCACGACAGCCAGATGCCGTCCGTCCCCATGGCGGGCGCCATGATGTATGCCAGCGCCACCCGGACGATGAGGTCTGTAAAGGTGGCCGCCATAAACGCCGCCATGGCCCCGCCCCCGCGCAGTACGCCGTCCAGCAGCAGCTTCACAACAATCACAAAGTAAAACGGCGATACGATGCGCAGAAATGCCATCCCTGTTTCGATCACCTCGGCCGGGGTCTCGTTCAGGTTGACAAAAACGCCCATCATCATCCGCCCAAAAAAGAAGAACAGGATAAAAAACGGCAGCACGATCAAAACGCTCAGCAGCAGGGTGCTGCGCGTCCCCTGCTTCACCCTGTCAAATTTTGCCGCGCCGATATTCTGCGCCGCAAAGCTTGAGAGGGCACTGCCGGTGGTTTGAAAACAGGTAATGGCAAAGGTATTCAGCTTGACAGCCGCCGAATACCCCGCGATCACGTCCGCGCCATAGCCGTTTACAAGCGCCTGAATAAATAAATTGCCTACCGAGATAAAGCTCTGCTGTAAAATACTGGGTATGGCCACCACGCTGATCTTCCCCAGCATCCTGCCTGAAAAAAGCTTTGCCTTTCCGCAGCTCATACCTGCCAGCCTGCGCCGCAGCGCGATAAATGAAAGCACCGACGCGGCCCCCTGACATAAAAACGTCGCCCAGGCCACGCCCGCTACACCCATGTGAAAAACCGTAACAAACAAAACGTCCGCCGCGATATTTGCCAGCGACGAGGCTATCAAAAAATATAAAGGCGTGCGGCTGTCGCCCAGCGCGGTAAACACACCGTTGCAGATATTATATAAAAATAAAAACGCCAGCCCCAATATATAGATATTGAGATAGACCGCCGAATCCGCAAAGATCTCTTCTTTGGTTTGCAGCATCCGCAGCACCGTAGGCGAAAAAAGCAGCCCCGCCACCGTTAAAACGCCGCCCAGCCCCAGCACCGCGATCAGCGACGTGCTCACCGCCGTTTTCATCGGGCCGTAGCGCCTCGCGCCAAACAGCTGTGAGATGATTACCGAACAGCCGATGTTGCACCCTGTCGCCACCGCCATAAACAGCATGGTAACAGGGTAACTGGCGCCCACCGCCGCCAGCGCGTTTGACCCGGCAAACTGCCCCGCCACCACGCTGTCCACAATATTATAAAGCTGCTGAAACACAACGCTCAGCAGCAGCGGCATTGAAAATTTCCATAACAGCTTGGCAGGCGGCCCCACTGTCAAATCAAGATTCACCCTTTTTCCTCTTTTCCCTTTTTATTCCGGTTTATTATACTACTCAAAAAAAGCTTTGAAAAGGCGCTCTTTTATCTTCTCCGTATTCTTTTCTAGTCGTTTGCTCTGTTTAAAAGGGCGTGGGCTGAAAAAGCGGACGTTTTTCGTCCGCAGCTGCCCCGCTGTTTTTGCCCCTATCATTTTTTCGTCAAAAGCGCGGTTTTGCAAAACCCGGCCCTTTCGCTTTTATGGCGGCAAACCGCGCCCCTTTAAAAAAGCCCCTCCCGCGCTTTTTATACTTAAACGCGCCGGTGTTTCAAAACGCCCATTGTCCCATACACAGTGCCCGCCCTTATTCCCGCCGTCCGTTATATTTTTCAGGGTCTCCCCGTCTTATTTCGCCTTTTAGGGTCAATACTCCAGTTCATACGGCCATTCGGTGATCGCGCCCAAATCATATACCGCCGTATATCCCATAAAGCGCAGCTGCGCCGCGGCCCTGCGGCTGCGCTGGCCGCTCTGGCAATACACCAATATCTCGGCGTCCCTATCCGGCAGCCGCGCGGCGGCCTCATATTTTATATCTGCCGCGGGCAGTAAAATCGCCCCCGCGATATGTCCTTTTTCAAATTCTTCCGGGTCGCGCACGTCTGCCACTGTCGCCCCCTGTTCCATTTTAGCTTTTGCCTGTTCCGGGCTTATCTCGCTCGCTCTCATGGTTTTGTTCACACCTTTCCTTTTTTACTGTCTCTTTATTCTATGCGGCAAAAGCCTGTGGTTTCAAGCTTCTCTGTCTATTATGCGCCGCCCCTCCGTGTGAAAATCACAAAAAGCCCTTGACACACTCCTGTTACTGTGGTAATATAATCAAGCGCCCTTAAAAGCGCCTCTATATCGCGGGATGGAGCA
This sequence comes from Oscillospiraceae bacterium, assembly GCA_030538855.1. Classification (GTDB taxonomy): domain Bacteria; phylum Bacillota; class Clostridia; order Oscillospirales; family Ruminococcaceae; genus JAUNTE01. Next base: position 936 of record JAUNTE010000209.1, on the reverse strand, counting down.
GTCCGGTAGCTCGTCGGGCTCATAACCCGAAGGTCGTCGGTTCAAATCCGGCTCCCGCAACCAATAAAACCCTTAAAATCACGATTTATCGTCGATTTTAAGGGTTTTTCTTTTGTTTGATTGGTGTCAGCTATTTTCATCATCTCTTTTTTATTTGGTGTCAAATTGGTGTCAACTGTTCGCTTTCACTCTTTTGAATAAAAGGATCTTCTACCCTTGACGCCTCTACCCCGCTTACCCTTACACCCGAAACGCAGCTTATCACAGAAGAAGCCGTGGTACAGCTGCCGCAGGCGGCGCTGTTTGCCCTGAACGCCCATACCGGCGTAGAACAAGTGCGGCAGGATGCCTAAAAAAGAGGCGAATTTTTTGTATGGCCGAAAGGCTTTTTTAATTGAGAAAATTTTCCATTATTGATATAATACGAACACGGTAAGCTTGAAGGCTTACGTTATAAAAGCTAAAAGATACCGTACAATGTGCTGTGCGGCTTTTTTTATTTGCGGCGTAAAAGCGGCGCCGGGCGCAAATAAACCGGGCAGCGCGTAAAATAAAATAGAAAGACTTTTGGAAACGGTTGGTAACGCAAAGAACAAAAGCTTGCCGTTATAAATGAAAGGAGTATTTAAAAAGCTGGAAGTGGTTGGTAAAAACAGGTTTGGTAACGATTGGTAAGGCGAGGAATGAAAGCTGACCATTATAAATGAAGGAAAAACTTAAAAACTGGAAACGGCTGGCAACGTAAGGAACAAAACCCAGAGGGAACAAACTGGAAGCCGTTGGTAAAAATGTTTGCAAAACTGAAAGCAGATGGTACGTTTACTTTTGGGAAATTGGAAGCCACTGGTAAAGCAATAGAGCAAGTAACGGGCAATTTTAGAGGCTTGGGCAGAGACAAATAAAAGGAAGCAAAAACAGGTTTGGTAACGACTGGTA
>JAUNTE010000208.1 GCA_030538855.1 Oscillospiraceae bacterium | reverse complement strand
TGTAAAAAAAAGATACCGGCCCGCGTGGTGTATGGGGCGGAAAAAACACGGGAGATAAAGCTGGATGATTTGAAAAGCTTTGACCGGTTTTATAATTTCAGCGCGGAATTGCCTTTTCGATCATCCCGGACGCTGGAGGAGCTATGGGAGGATTACAGCCGTCGGGCGGATGAAAACGCCGTCTTTTGGCTCATCAGCGCCGAAATATCGAAACAGCTTGCTGAAAAAGTGGAAAACAGCCGCAGGAGTGGAAGAGAAGCGGTCTGCATAGAAGTGGGGGAGGAGCCGTTATGAAAAAGCGAAACTTCCCTTTTTTAAAGATATGCAGTTGGCTGTATCAAAGCGCCATGAGCGCGGGGATACTTTTTTTGGCCGAAGCTTTTTTTCGTAAAGAGCTGGGCAGTATCGTCTGGTTTTCAGATAGTGAAAAACTGCTGGCTGCTGCGTTTGCGGCGGCGCTTATGCTGCAGCTGCTGCTGTATTGGCCGGGAGAGAGCCAAAAACGCAGGCTGTACACGCTGGGCGGCATTTTATTGGCGAACGCAGCGGCGGCTTATCTGGTTTGGAAATATACCGGGCCGATGGGCGAGACCATGGAAGGGGCCTTAGACGGCTTTTTATGTTATGCGGCGCTGGAGGCGACCGCCTTAGGGTGCTGCACGCTTATTGCGGCGATAAAAGAGCGGATGTTTGGAAAAGGCGTTGTGGTACTGGGGTTTGCGGTGGGGCTGGCCGTTTTGGGTATTTGGGGGCGCCAGCTGCCGGGCTGGTGCGTCTGCATTATGTTTGTGGCGGCCCTGTTGTTTTTAGCGCAGGCAGGGGCGAAAAAGCGTAAAGAGACCGTGGGGCTGCTGCCGGTATTTGCGGCCGCATCGGCCGTGCTGCTGCTTTTACCGGCGGGTGAGAAACCCGCCGACTGGAGCTGGGTGAAAGCCATAGGTACTGCCGTGCAGGAGCAGGCGGACGCGCTTTTGGTGGATGCGGCCTATTTTTTTGGCGGAGAAAGCGGTTTTTCTTTTTCTTATGCCGGATACGGGACAGGCGGAGGACTTGGGGGCGCGGTGTGGGACAACGACCGCCCGCAGCTGCTTATTCAGGGCATGCGGACGAAAAAGCCGCTGTATTTATCCGGCGAGACCTATGAATATTATACGGGAACCAGCTGGGAGCACAACGACACAGGCGCAAACAGCGGGACGTCGGATATTTCTCAGGCGATCCGGCAAAGCGTTTATCGGGATGCAAGCGCCGAGCTGCTCTCGTCGGCCCGCATTGCGGTAGAGTATAAGATCATACGGACGACCAGCTTTTTTCGTGATCTTTATACCCAGACCGTTTATTATGAAGGCCAAAAGCCGGAATTTGACCCGGAGCGGCCCTGTGCTCTGCGCAGCGCGCAGGGCAAGGGCTTTCGGTATCAATTTCAATTTTTAGAGGCCAATGATCAGGACGAGCGGCTGAAACAGATATTGAGACAAAAGGCCTGGAGGGAAGACGCGGTATGGGACGCCGCGCAGCAGGCTGAAGAGGCGCAGGCCAGAGAATGGTATCTGCAGCTGCCGGAGACGCTGCCGGAGCGGGTGCGCACGCTGGCGGCGGAGATCACAAAAGGGCTGGATAACGATTATGACCGCATGTGCGCGATAGCCGCGTATCTGCAGCGGTTTTCATATACCAAAAACCCGCCCGCAGGCCCTGAGGGGCAGGACTTTACGGATTTTTTTCTGTTTGACGGCAAAACCGGCTACTGTACTTATTTTGCGACCGCGCTGGCGGTGCTGGGACGCTGCGAAGGCATCCCCACCCGTTATGTGAAGGGATTTACCAGCGCGGATACCTGCCGGGATTTTCAGGATGGGCTGGCGCTGAAGGGCGACCAGGCGCACGCGTGGACAGAATTTTACGTCGCGCATGTGGGATGGGTGCGTTTGGATGCGACGCCCGGTTACGCAGAGAGGGCTGTGCCCGGCGTATGGCAGAGACAAGAAACCGCGCCGCAGGGGATGGGAGCGGCTGAAAGCCTGCCCCCGGCCGAGGAGGAAAAAACGGCGGAGGAAAACGCGCCGACAGGCCAAAACCGGGCGAAAGGATGGTATTGGGAGACCCTTTTGACAGCCGGGGCCTTATTTATAACACTTTTGGGGCTGTTTTTCTGCATAGCTGTACTGCGGCGGGGTTACCGCAAAAAGAGATATGAAAAAGCAGATACGGCGGGAAAGCTGCTGCTGATGATGAAACAGCTTTTCCGGTTAGGAAAATTAGAAGGCGCGCCGGTTTTGGAAAATGAGACCCTGGAGGCATACGCGCTTAGGCTGGCAGGGCGTTTGGATACGGGAGACGAGACGTTTGAAGAGATATGCAGAATCTATGAAAAGGCAAGGTTTGGCGGTGAAAACATAAAAAAAGAAGAACTGATGAACATATCCGCCTATACAAAACGGGCGGAAGAGCAGTATTTGGAGAGCTGCGGCTTTTTTGCGAAACTGGCTTACCGATTGTCTTAAAAGAGGTTAAGGGGAAAGAGCGTTTTTTGCAAGGCCATGTCGGTGGGGCACCCCGATTTATTTTAGGCCGACCCTGCACGGGCACAGAAAAACGAAACGCCGCCGCTCGTCGCGGCGGCGTTTCATGGGCCTTACGGTATCTTGTATAAAAAATGCCGCTATGGCCCGCTGTGCCCCCGCCATATATTACGATTATGGGCGGGGCTGGCTTTGCCGCTTTTTACCGTTTGTCTGCTGAAACAGGTTTTTTGCCCCCACAGGTATAATACGGTAAAAAATGAGAAAACCTATATTGACAAAAGCTTTATCCATGCTATAATATAAAAGCTGGTTCAAGAAATCAGGCAAGATCAAATATCAAAATATGCCTTTTTAGCTCAGTCGGTAGAGCAACGGACTGTTAATCCGTGGGTCACAGGTTCGAGCCCTGTAAAAGGCGCCAAAAGCGGTACGGCTGTTTCAGCCCGTACCGCTTTTTTGTGTGATTGCCCCGGCTGCGGCAGAAGGCGGAAAAGCTTATGGCTTCAGTGAAAAAACAGGAACGGAAAACAGGAAATACAGATGTAAGGATGCTGTAAAAAACAGATGAAGCAGAAGTGGATGCAAGAGAAATAAAGTAAAAGTTAGGGTAAGAGGATAAGCGGCGAAAGCGGATGCAGCAGGGCACGCCCCATCTGAAATTGCCTGCCGGAGGTGAAGCTTTGCAGGCGACGTTGGTGATCTGCGTTTTGAGGCGCCGCCGCCCGCGCAGGGCTTTTTATGTGACTGCCCGGCTGTGCGGGGCCGCGAAAAGTTTATGGTTTTATATGTGGATTTTTTGATTATCTCAAAAAACTTTGATTTACGGGAATTTTTAAAAGATTGTAAGCTGACTTTACTGCCAATTTACTACTTACAAAGTTAGCTTTGATATATGCCGCCGAAATCCTTATGAAGATAACCCCCATATACCGCAGCTTGAAAACGGCGCGGCACATCGGCAATCAAATAGAAAAGCATAATATACCACCAGACAGGCGGCGTTTACGAATTCTTACATGAGAAGATAGGAATGCCGCTTTTTTATGCCCTGGTGTCACGCGGCAGGGGACAGAAAGAGCCTTGTTATGCTGAACTTTGCGGGTGCAGTTTTGGGTAAGGAAAATCATTTTGTAAAGGACTTGACAGGCGAACAAATAGTAGCTAAAATAAAAAGAGAACAAATGGTAGCCAAGCGGAAAGGGGTTTATGACTATGCTAAAACTATACTTTGGGAACACTGTTACAATTATCGGTACACTTTTGTTGGGAGTAAATATCGGCTATATGCTATGGGGATATTTAAGCCGGACGGCAATCCAAAAATGGGGTATGATTATCCTACTCTTTATCCTGCTTCATGGCGCACTGTGGTATTTTGCGAATGTCCGTGATCTGTATTCCAACTCTATCATCCATGCTACTGACGGCAGCGTGGAAATGGGGCTGTTTTCAGTTAGCAGCATTCAATCCATTGTCTTTTGGGCGGCAAGTGTAATTATATGGGTGCTTGGGATAATATCGATTTTCAAACCGGACTACAGGCAAAATATTTTTTTCATTATTGCCGTTGTGAGTATTGTTCAAATTGCAT
>JAUNTE010000207.1 GCA_030538855.1 Oscillospiraceae bacterium | reverse complement strand
AGGTGTGACTGATAGGCCATAGGGCAGTAGAGGCAATGGGCCCCATTTCAATCCACACGACCGATACAAGGTGCGACGAGAGATTTTTTCCGAACGTTCTTTTTCTACAGTATTTTAACCCATGCGTCTCCATACGAGGCGCGACGCCGAGCCGGCCCATGAGGGCGCTGGCCTTCTCATTTCAATCCACGCGCCCCATATGAGGCGTGACTGATAGGCCACAGGGCAGTAGAGGCAATGGCCCCATTTCAATCCACGCGCCCGATACAGAGCGCGGCTGATTTTGCCAGACCCTTTTGACGACCGGTGAAATAGTATTGAAACCCGCGCCTGATACAGGCACGGCTATTTCCTCTTGTAGCGGTCAGGGTGATTTGCCTGTTTTCACTTCGCTCGTTCCATTCCGGGCGCGGTATGGGCGGAGGTCAAGGACGTACTTTCAAGGCGGTTTGCGTCCGTGCGCATATGGTTTGTGCCGCGCTTCATCCCTGCGGCGTTTATTGCCGCTTCCGCCCGCGCGCGGGGACGGGAAAACGGCGCAAGACAAAAGCGCCGGACGCGGCCTTACAGGCGGTTTGCCTGCCGCACGCCGCCAAAGCCGCCGCGCGGCAATCGGCCTGGAACCCTTTAAAACGTGTGGTATTTCAGGTACAGGCAAAGGCCTTTTTTCGCCTGCGCGCCAGGGGTGTAAAAACTACTGCGGATGGTGTCTCGGTTTGCGGTTTACTGTTCATCGCCATAGATCTTTTGAAACCGCAGGCCCCGCCAAAAGGGCTTTCAAATTACAAAAAATGCCGCCGCAGTACCTGCGGCGGCATTTTTAAACTGTTTTATACGCTGCGGGCCTTCACATTTACCGCCTGCGTTTTTGGCCGGGAAAGACGATGGCCACCGCGTCGGGGCCGGTGTTGGAGGTGACGGCCGCGCCCAGCTTGAAGACGGCGAAGGGGGCCTGCCCAAACTCTTTTTTACAAAGCTTTGCCAGCTGCGCCCCCCGTTCATCGTCGGTGGTGCCGATCAGATACGGGATTTCGGAATCAGCGTCGATACGGGCCTTTGCCAGTTTGAGCATGGCGGGCATCACCGCCGCGTCGCCCCGCACTTTGTTTTCGACCCGGCTCACCCCGTCGTTCAGGCTGATGATGGGTTTTAAGCCCAGCAGCTCACCCGCGAAGGCCGCCGCAGCCGAGATACGGCCGCTTTTTTTCATGAATTTGAGCGAATAGGCCGCCAGCACGATCTCCATACGGGAGAAGGCGTCTTCAAGATAGGCGACCACGTCCTGCATCTCGGCGTTGCTGCGCAGCTTTTTAGCGGCCTCTACCACAAAATAGCCGTATACCATGCTGTAGGTATGGCTGTCAACGATATGCACCTTCATTTTTGAGGCGGGACGCTCTTCAGCAAACTGGCGGGCGGCCAGCTGCGCCGATTCATACGTGGCGCTGCCCTTGCCGCAGATAGTGACGTGAAGCACCTCTTCACAGCCGGCGTCGTCATACAGGCAGTACTGCTCAAAAAAGCGCAGGCTGGTGACCTGGGCCGTGGTGGGCACCCCTTCGGCATTACGCAGCATATCGTAGTATTCGTCAAAGGTAAAATCCTGACGTTCAACATAGCTTTTACCATCCAGCGTGATGGAAAAGCTGAGGATGTCGATATGGTGCTTTTCCGCCACTTCGGGCGGGATGTCACAGGCGGAATCCGTCAAAACGGCGTATTTGCTCAATCAGTTCACTCCCAATCAAATTTTGTAAGGCGGCCCTCTTGCGTCAGGCCGGGAAAGCCCCATTGGCGCAGCACTTCATACGCGCCGACGGCGACGGAGTTGGATAAGTTCAGGCACCGCGCGCCGGGAAGCATCGGCATCCGCACGCAGCGGTCAGGGTTATCATGCAAAAGCGTTTCAGGCAGGCCCGCGTCCTCACGTCCAAAGACGAGGTAACAATCCTGCTGCGGGGGATAGAGAGGGTCGCAGTGAAGGCGCCTGCCCTTTGAGGTAAAATAAAAATAGGGGCCTTGAGTGCGGGCAAAAAAATCGGCAAGCCCTTCGTAATATGTTACATGAAGCAGGTGCCAATAGTCAAGCCCCGCGCGTTTCAGCTGCCGGTCGGTCACCTCAAAGCCCATGGGCTTTACAAGGTGCAGGTGGGCCCCTGTCACCGCGCAGGTGCGGGCCACGTTGCCGGTGTTTTGCGGGATTTGCGGTTCAACCAATACAATATGTAGAATACCCATAAAGCGCCCCCGTTATAATAGGCTGAACAGGCCTGCCCGCCGCAGGCGCGGGCGCAGGGCGCTGGCCAGCAGCAGAGAGGCCGTCACCGCGATAAAGGCGTTGACACAGGTGGTGAGGGCCTTGGGGGCGAGGTCGATCAATACCGTCTCTACCTCAAGCAGCTGCACATAGCGGCCGCGGATAAAATTTTTGAGAAGATACAGGCAGCAGTAAAGGGCCGCGCCGGAAAGCGCGCCCGCCGCGTCGTGCCAGTCAAAGTTTTTTTGACGGCTGCGGCCCCGGGCGATAAGCCCCGCCAAAAAGCCCATGGCAAATTTTAAAAGAAACGTCACCCAGCACTCGGCCACATACGCCGGGTCCATCAAATCATACAGCATTGAGCCGAAGCCCGCCGACAGCCCGCCGACCAGCGGGCCGAACAAAAGCCCCGACAGCAGGCACAGGATGTTGCCGAAATGGATCATGGTTTTGCCCACCACGGTGGGGATATCGATATGCAAAAAGGTAAAAACAAATACCATGGCCGCCAGCAGGCCGATCAAAGCCAGCTTGCGGACGGTAAAAACAGGTTCACGGCGTTTCATCAAATCAAATGGCCCTCCTTAAAAAATGTGCCCATCAGACGGGAGAGATAGGGCAGGCATGGCTCAAGCAGAAGGCCGAAGCGCGCCTCTGCTTTTTTGGAATAGGTGTAGGCCGCCGCGTGCTCAATAAAGCGGGCGGCCAGCTGGGCGGCGTCTTTTAAACCGGCCCCGCGCAGCAGCGCCGCCGTCAGCACGGCGGTGAAAGCGTCGCCTGTGCCGGGGTAGGCCTGCGGCGTATACCGGCAGGCAAACGACGCATAACCCTCTTTACCGGCCACAGCCACCCGTACGCTGCCGTCCTGCATGGGGGCCCCCGTCAGTACGGCGTCGGGGCCAAGGGCGCGCAGGGCCTCGGCCCGTTTGCGCAGCGAGGCCTCGGTGAAGGCGGGGCCGCCCGGGTCCATCCCCAAAAGCAGGGCGCTTTCAGTGGCGTTGGGGGTAATGACATCGGCCAGACGGCAGAGATCGGCCATGCTGTCTATCAGCAGCCTGTCTACGATGCCATAGGGGCTGCCGTTGTCGCCCAGAACAGGGTCAATGATTTTCAGCGCCCCGGCGGTGAGGCCGCTCAGTACGTCCCGCGTGAGCTTGTGCTGCCCGACGGTAGAGAAGAAGCCGGTGCAGACGGCCTCGAAATCGATCTCTTCCTCCTGCAAATGGGCAAACGCGGCGCCCAGATAGGTGCTGATACACAGCCTTGCGGGGTTTTTGAACCCGGCGGGATGGGTGGAAAGCAGGCCGGTGGGCATCATACAGGGCTGTATGCCGCAGACGGCCAGGATGGGGGCGGATACCGCCAGGCTGCAGCGCCCGACGCAGGTGAGATCGCTGATACATAAAGTTCGTTTAGGACGGGTCATGAAACGTCGCCTCCTTCACGGGTGAGGCGGTACAGCCGGAAGGGATAGAGGGAAAGCTCTTTCACGTCCAGCCGCACGGCCTCAAAGCCGTAATGCTCGCGCAGATAGACCTCTTTGGCGCTGAGATTGTAAAAATCGGCCAGCAGCACCCGCTCATCCTCTGCTGAAAGCGCCCGGTAGGGGTTTTGGTAGCCAAAGCGGGCCAGCGCCGCGGCGTCAAAAGGGGCGCCGCTTGTCCAGCCGCCCAGCACCACGATGTTGGAGAAATAACCGGCGGGCCGGGCGTGCCAGACATCGAACCCGGCGATAAAATTGAGAAGTTCGATATCGACGAGATACAGATGCTCTTTGTCGGCGCTCATGGCGTCGAAATCCTCAACATAGGGGGGATGCGTCTCAGGATAAGCGGCGGCCGTTTGGCGCAGCGTCTCAAAATAGGGGGCAAAGACAAGGCACAGGGCGGCAAGCCCCA
>JAUNTE010000206.1:457-4173 GCA_030538855.1 Oscillospiraceae bacterium | reverse complement strand
TTTCCCAAACGATACCGCCATGGATAAAGAAAGCCACCCCTATTCCGACAAAAATCAGGGAAATACAAAACATAATTATAAGAAACAATACATTATCCTCATTGAATGCTATCCCTGCAAAAAAGGGAATCAACGCCATAATACACAAACAAGCTCCAATCATATTGTTTTTCTTATACACCCCATTATATTGCGATTTGCGTTCTTTTATCATTTCACTAACACCACATTCCGTCTCGAACGCTTCTTTTTTCAAATAGACAAATGGGGCAGTTTTGTTGCCGCTTGATATGAATATAGCAACTGCTATTGCAACAAAAATCAATAGAATAACCATTCCTATTCCGCCTGCGGCATTCTCGCTCAAATTATATTTTGCCGTTTCACTCATTGCTGCCAATATCAAAAGCCCCATAGGAGAAAGAACGCATAAGAAAGCGGCGAATGCTATTGATTTTGACGTTGCCGCTTTTACAGATAGAAAAGTATTTGCTTCTTCCATAGACACACGCTTTAATCGTAGTGTTTTATCTGAAGTATCTGCATATTCCTCCACTTCAATTTCCTCTTTGAGCAAATAATCTGTACTTACGCCAAATAATTCTGAAAGTCGGATTATTTTCTCAAAATCCGGAACAGATTGAGCACCCTCCCATTTTGAAATGGATTGTCGTGTAACATTCATTTGCTCCGCTAATTCCTCTTGTGACCATCCCGCTTTCTTGCGAAGCAGAATCAGTTTGTCAGCTAGAATCATATTTGTAATCCTCCCTGTATTATTTTGTGATACTTTGATTTTATCAATTTTTACGGTTGCATACTACCAATCACAACTATTTAATCTGTCAACTGACAGTTGCCTCTCCAAAAAAATAAGCGTTTTTTATTTATGGGGGTTCTTCCTTCTATCATCAATCGGCTTTTTGTGTTCTTTAGTATCAGCCACATATAACCAAGTTTTGAAACGTCCTTCGATTTTCTTTGCAAATCATCTGTACTCTCCGTTTAGAAATATCTCATATTGGGTATTGGGTCTGCCCTTATCCAAAACTATATCATAATGATAAGTGGACGGCTGGATAAAACCAATAAACGCTAAACTGATGAACGTGGACCTGCACTTAAGAATAGAAACTTTTTATTTTGCGCATTTTGGAAGCTTTTCCATATAGCAAGAAAACCTTTTAGAAATCTCTCTCAAAACTTCTTCCAAATCGTTTTGCGTGGCGTTGGAGATAATGAAAAGGGTTCAGAGCGTTTGGCACATGCGTCGTCTGACAGCTCAGTCAGCACCAGACGGCCGCCACCGGCAGTCAAAGCCGCAACAAGTAAAAATACAGCGTATTTTACAGAAACGGCATCCCTTTTTCCAGGCATACCAAGCGCAGAGAACGCCGCTACAGAAACGCGCGGCCCAATGAAAAGCGGCTGATAGCTGCTACGCCGTTTTGATGGCAGTGTCTGCCGCCAAATAAGCGGTAAAAAAAACAGTCGTAAAGTGTATACTTTATCCTTAACGGCTGTTCTCGGCTTTGCGGCTTGGGCAGGCCATATAAGGGCCTTTACCGGTAGACGTCTCAAGACATACCCAATGATCTTTTTTCTGCATCTTGCGCCCCACCGCCCGTAAACGGGCAATTTGCCTGCTCAATCAACACTGCTTCTAATCCCCTGTCTTGTGTATCAGAAGCTCGCCCCGCTCGGCTCTTGAAGCGAAAGCTTTTCATAAGAATACTTCCACCGGCATAGCCGGTGGTTTCCCTATTCAAATCAAACGGGCGCAGACGGTCGATCCGTCTGTGCCCTCTTTGACTTACAGGATTCCCCACCGCGTCATAAAGGTTATTTTTCTTTGATCTATACGGCATTGCGGACGTCACAAGGGTGTCCTGCCGCATAAAAAACGGACGTATCGCCCTTTTAGCGATACGCCCGTTTTGTTTTACATCCTGTATGGCAGCCGCTTTATTTTCGTTTAACGTTTGACGCTGTTTTATAAACGGCTGCCTTTTGTCTCTCTTTTACAATATTTTAATACGTCCGGCTTGCTTATTTGATCTCCAGCCTGCGGATAGGCGGCTGCGTCTCGGCCTGTTTTGGCAGATTCAGCTTCAACACACCGTCGGTATATTCCGCCGTAATGTTGGACGCATCCACCGACGAAATATCAAAGCTGCGGCTGAACGAGCCATAAGACCGTTCGCACCGGATCCATCCGCCCTCTTTGTCGTTCTCTTCTTTTTCACTGCGGCGCTCGGCGCTGATCGTCAGATAATGGTCTTCGATCGATACGTTGATATCCTCTTTCTTCACGCCGGGCAGCTCGGCTTCCAGCAAATAAGCGTCTCCCTTGTCTTTAATGTCGGTTTTAAATTCCATGGGCTGCGTCTCACCAAAAAAGCGTTTTTCCATTTCTTCAAATTCCCGAAACGGATTGTACAGAGCGGCATTTTTACGCCGCCGGTCAAAAGGCGTCAATTCAAACATAAAAATCCCTCCATTTTTTATTTCAATCATATTTCTGCGGCCGTCAACCGGCCCTTCTCGTCATGCCTTGGGTTCTCTTTATCTTTCCATTGGTCTCGCCTTCTTTTTTTCTCTACGCTTTATAGTATAAGCAGCTTTTATGTACTTTTTTAGACAAAATAATGTATTTTTTGTAAACAATTAGCACTCAAACCAAATGAGTGCTAATTTCTGTGCTGCACTTAAAAACACTCTGCGTCAGCAAAGCAATCGAAACCATGAAAACAAAAATCCGGGCGGTACGCACCGGCGGCTTATATAAGCCGCCGTCCTTCGGCAGCCCGCATCAGCCGTCCGCTGTTTGCCGCAGCGTAAAAGCCCTCTGTCACAAACGGCGTACCGTCCGGCGGGGCGACTTTCCGACCCTTTTGCGCTGTCCCCTCTTGCCCGCTTTGAAACGGCGCCACAAAGCCGCCTGCGGCATTTTAGCACAGCTTGTACGCACGTTCCTTCACGGCGATAAGTTTCCCTTTAACAGCAGCACCGGCGGGGTATCCCTCCGTATACGTTTCTTTGAGAAGTTTCGTAAAACTTTCTTGCTCACACCCTCATACCTTACCGGCGCTATCCGGCTTTCTCTCCGCTGTCCGTACAGCGCGTCATCCCCGCACCACAGGGGGCCTGCTTTTCATGCCTGCCGCTGTGCTTTTCTCTGCCGCTGATATATAAAAGCTGCATTTCAACTCCTTCTCCCCGCTTTACCGTCTTTCCTGCCGTATCCTCGCCAATTCTTAAAATCCAATAAAGAGGACCGGATATTTTACCGTATCCTTTTTGGCTTTTTTCTGACAAAAAAACAGCTGCGGCAACCGCCGCAGCTGTTTTAATATCAGCGCTCCTTGTATCCCAGGCCACAAATACCATCATGACGCTGTTGCTGTCTTAACAAGCCCGCCCGCTTTTTAACCGATCGATATGGTCTCTTGAAAAACACAAAAGCGCCCGCGGGCAGACCCATGCCACGCGTTTCAGGGCGAAAAACAAAACCAGTCAACGTGTAAGGTGTACTTAAAAATCGAAACCACCGTCTTTTCCCAAAGCAGGGTGCCTTCTATATGAAAACACACAGGCCCATCAAAGGTTCCTGCGTGTTTCCCATACAGACGCATACTGTTTACGACTCTCTATCTTTAAGCAATCGCTAAGATATCCATGAACACTCGCACTTAAATGCGCAAAAACAATATCCT
>JAUNTE010000206.1:0-447 GCA_030538855.1 Oscillospiraceae bacterium | reverse complement strand
CGTTTTTAGCTGCTAAAAAGCCATACTGTTCAATACGCCTTGCCCCAAATGATAGAGGTGACCGCCTTTTTGCCGCAAATCGGGCAAACCTCGCCCAGATCCTCCTGCTCAAACGGCATACACCGGCTTGAAAGCCCGGCCTCGTCCTTCATCTTTTTCTCGCATTCGTCTGAGCCGCACCACATGGTTTTTATATAGCCTGTTTTTTCGGCGGCATTGCGTAAAATTTCCTCCCAGGTGGTACAGGTATCGGTGCGCGCTTCACGGTTAGCCAGCGCTTTTTCATATAAAGCCTTGGCCAAGGCGTCCAGCAGCTCGGGTATTTTTGTCTCCAATTCGTCCAGAGGCACAAAATATTTTTCCCGGTTGTCCCGGCGCACCAGCACACACTGATTTTTCTCAATATCTTTCGGCCCGATCTCCAGCCGCAGGGGCACGCCCTTCATC
>JAUNTE010000205.1 GCA_030538855.1 Oscillospiraceae bacterium | reverse complement strand
AGATAGACAGAAATATATAATTTATCCGCCGGTATGGCCAGTGTCTCCGTTAAAAATTCCCACGCCCAGGGAATGATCTCTTCTTTAAAATAATCCTGAAAGCTGAAATTGCCCAGCATTTCAAAAAAAGTACCGTGACGCGCCGTAATGCCCACCCGTTCAATATCCGGGGTACGGATACATTTCTGACAGGTCGTCACACGGGGCGCCGGAGGCTCCGCCTGTCCCAAAAACCACTTTTTCATCGGCGCCATGCCCGAATTGATCAGCAGTAAACTTTTATCCTCCTGCGGCACCAGAGGAAAGCTGTTGAGGCGCAGATGCCCCTTTGACTCAAAAAATGAGAGGAACTTTTCTCTCAGTTCGTTTAATCCCGTCCATTCCATTTCTATTTCATCCTTTTCTTTTCCATTCATTTTTGCGGTTGAAACCTGCCAAAAACAAAAAACAGCCCCGCCCCTGTCCACTGGGGCGAAGACTGTTCGTTCTCCGCGGTACCACCCGGTTTGCGGGCATAAACCGCCCGCCACTTTCCTTTGCCGTAACGCTGCAACTGCGCCGCGCTTTTTCACGCGGGGCTCCGGGGCGGCTTAAAAACGCTGACACATAAAAGCCTTGCAGCATACGGCTTTCTCTCTGAAAAGCGCCGGCGTTTCTCTTCCCCATCCACACCTTTTTCTATTACTTCACTATTATAATTTTTTAGATTTTTTTTGTCAAGCGTTTTCCTCTTTCCACAGTTCATCATAAAAATATAATCGGTTGCAAAGCTGCGCAAATATCTCGGTACAGTCATCGCTTGCCCGGGTCACGTCATCTTTCAAAATTACTATGGTGTAACGGGGGTTTTCTGCCGGGTAAAATCCCGCAAACCAGCTGTTGTAAAGCTCTGTTCTATCGCCGTTTTCGTCTTTTCCAAACCGGCCCGTCTGTGCGGTTCCGGTTTTTCCTGCGGCTGTTTCAAACGCGGGCTTTGCTTTTTTGGCAAGCCCTTCCTCCACCACGCCTATCAGCATCTGTTTCAGCTTTTCGTTATTTGTCCCGCTCAAAAGACGAATCTTTGAGGGATGGTACCAGTCCTCCGTCAACGCGCCGGTATCGGTATCCTGTATCCCCTGCGCCAGGGTAGGAGAAAGATAAACGCCGTCATTGGCAAAAGTGTTAAAATAGGCGGCAATTTGTATGGGGGTGGCCAGCAGCTGCCCCTGTCCAAAGCTGAAGGTCGCCAGCTCTCCGGTATTGTTCAGCGTCTCTCTTGTAGGAAAATACCCCGCGGCGGCAGCCAGCCCGCCGCCCAGCGGCGTCGCTTCGCCAAAACCCAGCAACGCGGCCATATCGCACAAACGGTCCATATCCAGTTTTTTTCCAAGCTGGATAAAATAGCAGTTACAGGATTTTTCCAGCGCTCCCTGCATATCCACCACGCCGTGCGCGGTTTGATGCGCGCATTCATAGATATGTCCGTTCACCTCTATATAACCCCGGCATTCATAAGTTTCCGCAGGGTCTATCCCTTCCTCCAGCGCCAAAGCCGCTAAAAACGGTTTGAATACCGACCCCACGTTATACGCGCTGACGGTACGGTCAAGCAGCGCCGTGTCCTGTTTTCTAATACTCTCCTGTACATTTTCAGGGTCATATTGGGGCATGCTGACATTCGCCAGCACCTTGGCCGTACTGCTTTCTAAAACAACGATGGCGCCGCGCGGCAGCAGGGCGGCCGCAACGTCTTCGCAAATGCGCTGTATGTCGGCGTCCAGCGTTAGGCGTATTCCCTCATGGGTCCCCTGCTCCAGATATTCTGTCGGTTCACTGCCGATTTGGATTTTTCCGTTGGCGCATACCCGGCACAAAATGGACGAACTGTCTCCCCCACGTTTTAAAATACCGTCAAACGCTTTTTCCGCACCATCAACACCGTCTCCCGCCCCGTTGATATATCCTATGGTATGCACCGCTATCGGATAGTCACCATAGCGGACAGGCTTTTCAAAACAGAGCAAATTTTCTGTAGACTTTAAAATTTCCACTAAAAAAGGGTTCAGCTTGAAACTTTCGAGATAAAGCGTTTCACGGTCCTCCTCCGACACCAGGTCAAATAATTCCTGATAGCCTTCGCCCCCCGGCTGCGCCACGGTATATACCCGGCGCTGCAGCCCGGTCAAAAGGGCTCCGTTTCTGTCGTAAAAATCCCCCCGCCCATGATAGAAAGAAAGTTCCCGCGTCGTCTGCCTCTCTACGGTGGCCGCATAGCTTGCGTTTACCGATACGTTCCATATGCTGCACAGCAGCACCATAAACAAAAATAAACAAGCGCCATATACCGCAATCAGACGTTTTTGCATGCGCTGTCGCCCCCTTTTCCTGATTGATTTTTGTCACAGAGCGGTTTGATTATGCAAAACATCCGCAATATATGGTGCTGTCAGCAGTGGGGACGATCAACGCCGCGCCCGGCGGCACTGGCACAGTCATATCGCAGCCATGCCGCGCGTCTTATTCCTCTGCCGTTTTTTGCAGCACAGCCGCAAACGGCATACGGCCGTCCTCTTGAAACCTTTTGCGCGACGGATTTCCCTCCGCCCGGTAAACTTTTCGTTTTTTTACGTCGTATACCGCCGACCAAACGGTGTCAGCATTTTTCTTTCTGTCATACTGACAGATAAATCCGTATCCACCGGCAAGTACTCTTTGGGCAAACCCAACGGAGTAGCGGCCTTTACAGGTCTCCAGCGCTGTTTTTACCGTTTTATAGCGGTCTTCTGAGCGCCAATCATCCACTGTCTCAGGAGGATCAAACTGCCGCAAACACTCAGCATGAAAATGATTGGTTGCCGCGACATAGTTCTTTCCGCCTTCAGGATATAAAATTTCCATTGCCTGCGCATTACATTCTATCACGGCTATCTTTCCGCCGCTGTCGGCTATGGTCAGCGTCTGCGCCGACGCCACCGGCAATTCTTTTAACCGTTCCACCGCCTCAGCTGTTGTTTTACATTTCTCCAGGATATACCGTACCAGCATCCCCGCGTTTATGCCTGGCTTTTGGATGCGCGGGTACACAAAGGTCAAGCCGATTGCCAGGCCGTGTTCATTCATCCCATCTTCCATCTCTATAAAGGCAGTGGTGTTGCCGTTAAAAGCGTAGGCGCCGTCAAGCCGATAAAGACAATTCATATTCAGCTCTTCAAGGCTTACCAAAAAATCGCTGTTTCTTCCCAATATAACGTTTTCCTCATCCGCGACGGCAAAACAGGTGCAATGAGGTTCCGTCTCAAAGCAATACATACAAAACAATATCCGGCACAGCTGCTGGAAAGAAGAACCCTGCCCTTCCGCCATCCCCCTGATCTCTTCCAATATTTCCGGGTAATACCGTTCATATTCTTTCATGCAATCGGCTGAAAAACGTTTCATCTCTTCTGTAATATCAAACACAGGGCTTTTATCGATCATCACCCCATACTTTTTCAGCATACTGCCAAACCGGTATCCGGCCTGATAATGCGTGCCTGAAAACCTTTTGTGATACATACTTCCACGCTCCGATCCTTAATTTGAGAGCTGACGTCATCTCTTGCACCAAAGGATAACGGAATAAAAATTTATTGTCAACTACTATATTATTTTGTCTTGCCAAACTGCTTTTCATCAAGTAAATAAACACCGGTTATCTGCGGCAGGTGTCCATAAAACCGGTAAATCCCGCCGATACCGCCGCCCGGCAGCAGCTTTCTCCCTAAAAAGGCGGCATCTGCCGCCCGTGGACAAAACCGCAAAGCCTTCCGTCGTTCCTCTGCCTTTTTCTTTCTCTATATAACCCTTTTACAGCAATATGAAATGGATAAATACGCCGGTATCGCTGCCGCGCCACGCCGCAGCCCGTATGCACTGAAAGTTCACAGCCCAAATTCCTCCTTTGCACTCCTCCCGCAGTTTGGGCCCAGGCTTTTTACAGAAAAAACGGCACTGTCTTGATTACCGCGGCGGCCTTCTTTTTCTTCCGCTTGCCCAGCCTGCACTTTTCGTGAACAATCATAACCACCGGCCGTGCCAGTGGTTTTTTCTACAATAAAAGCAGGCGGCGTCATCGCAAAAGCGAATAAGCCGCCAGGTGTCTTTTTTTTTTTTATTATAAAAATATAATAAAAAAAAAAAATTATATATAACTATTTAA
>JAUNTE010000204.1 GCA_030538855.1 Oscillospiraceae bacterium | reverse complement strand
ATAAAAATTAAAACGCTGAAAAGAAAAAAGGAGATTACCGACATGCTGGAAAAAATTGAAAAGCTTTTGGGAGAATACAAGGACGTAGAGCCCGGCTCTCTGACTGCCGAGACCACATTTGAAGAATTGGAACTGGACAGCCTGGACCTGGTGGATATGGCCATGGCCTGCGAGGATGAGTTTGGCGTGACTGTGGAAGTGAACGAAAACCTGAAGACCATCGGCGATTTGATGAAAGTGATCGAAGAGGGGAAAAAGGCCTGAGAAAACGGCGGCCCCTGAGATGAAACGGCCGGGCCGAAAGGCCCCCCGCAAAGCAAAAGCGTTTGAAAACCGGAAACAAGGCTGTAAAACGCGGCGCTGTTTTGCAGGAAAAGGGAAAACCGCGGCCCCGTAGGCCGCGGTTTTATAAAATAGAAACCGGCGGGGCGCAAGCGCTTTTACGCCGCGGATGAAAGAAAAGATCAAAAGAGAGGGATACGATGATGTTGCAATCGCCTATCTGCGATTTATTGGGGATCGAATATCCGGTTTTTCAGGGCGGAATGGCATGGATCGCCGACGCCGCGTTGGCTGCGGCCGTCTCAAACGCCGGAGGCCTTGGGATCATCGCGGGCATGAACTCGAACGGCGAGCAGCTGCGCGCGCAGGTGCGAAAAGCGCGGCAGCTTACCGACAGGCCCTTCGGCGTCAACGTGATGCTGATGAGCCCATATGCAACCGAGGTGGCCCAGGTGGTCATTGAAGAAAAGGTGCCGGTGCTCACCACCGGCGCGGGCAACCCGGGCAAATATATGAAGGCGTGGAACGAGGCCGGTATCAAGGTGATACCGGTGGTGGCCTCGGTGGCGCTGGCCCGCATGATGGAGCGCGCGGGCGCGGCGGCGGTGATTGCCGAGGGCACCGAAAGCGGCGGCCATATCGGAGAGACCACCACCATGGCCCTTGTACCCCGGGTGGCCGGGGCGGTATCCGTGCCGGTGATTGCGGCGGGCGGCATCGCGGACGGCCGGGGCATGGCGGCGGCGCTGATGCTGGGGGCCTGCGGCGTACAGATGGGCACCCGCTTTTTGGTGGCGGAGGAATGCGGCGTACACGAAAACTATAAACAAAAGGTGCTGAAAGCCCGCGATATCGATACGATGGCGACAGGGCGGCGGCTGGGACACCCGGTGCGGGCGCTGAAAAACCCCTTTGCGCGGGAATATCTGAAAAAAGAATATGATCCCTCGGTGAGCGATGAAGAGCTGGAGGCTCTGGGCGCGGGGTCTCTGCGCCGGGCGGCGCTGGAGGGGGACGAGAAAAACGGCAGCTTTCCCGCAGGGCAGATCGCCGGGATGGTGACGCGCAAAGAGCCTGCGGCGGCCATCATCCGCGATGTGTGCGAGGGGGCCGAAGCCCTGCTGAAAGGGGCGGGAAAATGGGTAAGATAGCGTTTTTGTTCGCCGGGCAGGGCAGCCAATACCCCGGCATGGGCAAAGCCCTGTACGAGGGAAGCGCGGCGGCCAAAGCCCTGATGGACGGCTTTGAAGCGCTGCGCCCCGGCACCCTGCGGCAGTGCTTTGCGGGCGGCGCCGAGGAATTGACCCGGACGGCGAACACCCAGCCCTGTATGTTTGCGGCAGAGCTTGCCGCCGCGGCGGCGCTGGAGGAAAAGGGCGTGACGGCCCAAGGGGCGGCCGGCTTCTCTCTGGGCGAGGTGGCGGCGCTTACCTATGCGGGGGCGTTTGCATCAAAAGAGGCCGGGTTTGAGGCGGTGACGCTGCGCGGGCGGCTGATGCAGGACGCCGCGCAGGAAAACCCGGGCGGGATGGCGGCGGTGCTGAAGCTTTCAGATGAAGAGGTGCAAAGGCTTTGCGAAGAGTGCGGCGTTTGGCCTGTCAATTATAACTGCGACGGACAGGTGGCCGTCGCCGGAAAAAAAGAGACGCTGCCCGCCTTTTGTGAAAAGGCGGCGCAGGCGGGGGGACGCGCTAAGATATTGGCGGTGGGCGGCGCGTTCCACTCGGTTTTGATGGAAAAGGCCTCTCAGGAGTTTTTAAAGGCTTTGCGCGGCATCGAGATGAGAACCCCCGCGATACCCGTGTACGCTAACCTGACGGCGCAGCCCTACGGCGCGGATATGCCCGCCGTGCTGGCGGCGCAGATGGCAAACCCGGTTTTATGGAAGCAGAGCGTACAGAACCTGCGCCGCGACGGGTTTGACACGTTTATTGAGCTTGGCCCGGGAAAGACCCTTTCAGGGCTTGTAAAAAGGATACTGCCCGGCGCCCGGATCTGCGCGGTGGAGGATATGGATTCTCTGGCTGCCTGCGCCGCGGCGCTGGCACAGGAAGGATAAGGAGAAACAGGATGACACAGACAGGCAACAATACCCCCGCCGCGCTGGTGACGGGCGCTTCACGCGGGATCGGGCGGGCGGTGGCGCTGCGCCTTGCCAAAATGGGAATGGACGTCGCCGTCGTATACGCGGGCAACCATGCGGCGGCCGGCGAGACGGTGCAGCAGATAGAAAAGCTGGGCAGAAAGGCGCGCGCCTACGCCTGCGACGTGGCGGATTTTACAGCGGTAAAAGCCCTGTGCGAACAGGTGCTGCAGGATTTTGGCGGGCTGGACGTGCTGGTGAACAACGCGGGCATTGTAAGAGACGGGCTGCTGTTGTCGATGAAGGAAGAGGATTTTGACGCGGTAGTCGCTACCAACCTCAAGGGCGCTTTCAATATGACAAAGCACCTGTACCAGCACTTTATGAGAAAACGATATGGGCGCATCGTCAATATCGCTTCGGTGGTGGGGCTGTCAGGCAACGCCGGGCAGGCCAATTACGCGGCGGCCAAAGCGGGCCTTGTGGGGCTTACCAAAAGCACCGCCAAAGAGCTGGCCGCCCGGGGCGTTACCTGCAATGCGGTGGCGCCGGGGTTTATTGAATCAGATATGACGGCGGCCATGCCTGAAAAAGCAAAAGCGGCGGTGCTGGGCGCCATCCCCGCAAAACGCATCGGCGCGCCGGAAGAGGTGGCCGAAGCTGTGGCGTTTTTGGCGTCGCCCACGGCGGGGTACATCACCGGCGAGGTGCTGCGGGTAGACGGCGGCCTGGCCATGTGAGACGAGCGGAAAGCCGGGAGCTTTCAGCTTTTTTACAGAAAAGACGCGGGTTTTCAGGCCGGTGACAGCAGGGTATCCCCTTTAAAACACCCGCGCGGCGCGGGAAGACGGCGGCCGGAAAATTGACGGCGTAAAAGAAAAGAGAGGAAGAAAACGATGCGCAGAGTAGTGGTGACCGGTATTGGGGCGGTGACGCCGTTGGGCAATACCGCTGTGGACACATGGGAGAGCATGAAGGCGGGCGTGTGCGGGATCGGGCCGATCACCCATTTCGACGCCTCTGAATTTAAAGCCAAGGTGGCGGCTGAGGTAAAAGCCTTTGACCCGCTGCGGTATTTTGAAAAGGGCGAGCTGCGCAAAAACGACCTTTATGCGCAGTATGCCATGGCCGCCGCCTGTGAGGCAATGGCGGACAGCGGCCTCACGGGGACGGTGGAACCGGAGCGGTTCGGCGTTTATGTGGGCAGCGGCATCGGCGGCATCAGCACGATTGTAAACGAAGCAAAACGTATGTTTGAGGGAAGCAGCAGGGTATCGCCCTTTATGGTGCCGATGATGATCAGCAATATCGCGGCGGGCAGTATCTCTATCCGTTTCAACGCGCAGGGCCCGACGCTGCCAGCCGTCACAGCCTGCGCCACGTCGTCCCATACGGTGGGCGAGGCCATGCGGGCCATCCGGCACGGATATGCGGACGCCATTATCGCGGGCGGCAGCGAGGCCGCCGTCTGCCCCCTAGCGGTGGCGGGCTTTACCAGCTGTATGGCCCTTACGACAAACCCTGACCCGGCCACGGCCTGCACCCCGTTTGACAGGCGGCGCAGCGGCTTTGTGATGGGCGAGGGCGCGGCCATGCTGGTGCTGGAGGAATACGAGCACGCAAAAGCGCGCGGCGCGCATATCTATGGTGAGGCGGCGGGCTACGGCAATACGGCGGACGCTTACCACATCACCGCGCCGCACCCCGAGGCGGCGGGCATTACCCGGGCCATAAAGGCCGCGATGGAAGAAGCGGGGATGACGCCCGGGGCCAATACTTACGTGAACGCCCACGGCACCAGCACCCAGCTGAACGATAAGGCCGAGACGCTG
>JAUNTE010000203.1 GCA_030538855.1 Oscillospiraceae bacterium | reverse complement strand
GGCAGCATCACATCCAATACCATATCTGCATCCATCCGGGTCAAAATAAGCGGTTCCGTAATAAATTCTTTCAATTCCAGCTCTTTTTCCACGCCCTTCCTTCCGTTTTTTTTGCCCATTTTTATAACGGCAGCGCTCTCGGCCATATTGAAAGCGGCCACGGCCCGCGCCGCCTGCGGCACAGTCTCGGCCGGAAATCTGATCAAATACCGCGCATACCCGATTTCTCCTGTCTTCTGACAGGCCAAAGATACCCGAAAAATATCCAAACCGCGTGGCACAGCATCTTTTAAGCCGTAATAGACCCTGTCCAAATCAGGCGGGTCCTCCTCTGTCCTGTAATCCATGATCTCACAGATACTTTCCTGCCCCAGCGGCAAAGGCAGCGCAAACGTCAAATAAATATGGGGGTGATACCCCTGTGAATACCATACCGGCAGCTTCGCCTTGCGCAGCGTCCGGCTCATGACGCGCTGCAGATCCAAATGGGATATATAAGAAGCTTCTCCCTGTTTAGAAAACCAAACTCTAATCGTATGCAAAACAAGGCCCTCCCAAAAGTTTATTGGCGCCGCAGCCCGCGCAGGCGCGGTTGCAGGGCTGGGTCGTCTTTCCCTGCAAAGCTTTTTCATATTCCTTTATAAGATACTGCTTTGAAACGCCATAGTCCAAATGCTCCCATGGGGTCGTCTCATCCGTTTTGATGGTACGGTTTGCGTAAAACGACATATCAAGCCCCAGTTCTTTAAAACAGGTTTCCCAAATCTCAAAATTGAAGTATTCGTCCCATCCGTCCAAAATACAGCCGCTCTCATAGGCGCGTTGTATCACGTCCGCCACTTTTCGGTCGCCCTTGGCCAGCACCGCCTCCAACCGGCTGACATGGCTGTCGTGATAACTCACGGATATTTTTTTGCTTTTTACACATGCCAGCAGGTGCTTTTGTTTTTCACGCAGCATCTCTTCGGTATCCTGCGGGACAAATTGAAACGGCGTCATGGGTTTCGGCACAAAACACGCCACGCTGATGGAGACTGTCACGCCTTTTCCCTTGGGCTTATCAGGGTTACGGTAAAAAAGCTCTACTACCTTTTGCGCCGTCTGGGCGATCCCCTCGATATCCTCCATGGTTTCTGTGGGCAGCCCCATCATAAAATATAGTTTTACGCTGGTGTATCCATGCGCAAAAGCAATTTTACAGGTACGTTCCAGCTCTTCTTCCGTCACATTTTTATTGATGACGTCGCGCAGGCGCTGGGTCCCGGCCTCCGGCGCGAAGGTAAGGCCGCTCTTCCGCTCTTTTGTCGTTTTCTCTATCAGGCTGTCCGTAAAATTGTCCACCCGCAGCGAGGGCAGCGAAAGCCCCACATGTTCCTGCGGCGTCCACTCCAGCAGCTTGTCCAAAAGCGGCTCAAGCTGGCTGTGATCACTGGTGGAAAGAGATGTCAGCGACAATTCTTCATAGCCGGTATTTTCACACAGTTCCCGCGCCGCGCTGTCAAGCGCCGCGGCGTCCCGCTCCCGCATGGGGCGGTAAATAAACCCCGCCTGACAAAAACGGCAGCCGCGTACGCAGCCCCGCAGCACCTCGATCTGGGCGCGGTCATGCACCGCGCCTATCATCGGCACAATAAAATGTGTGGGCAGCGGCTCTTTTGCAAAATCTTTTATCATTGCTTTGCGGATAGGATACGGCGCGCCTTTTTCCGCGCGGATTTCTTCTATCGTCCCGTCCATGCGGTAAACAGGGGTATAAAGCGCGGGCACATAAACGCCTTCCACCGCGCTGAGGCGGCGCAATATCTCGGCGCGCGGCGCCTTTTCCGCCCTTGCCTGCCGCACTACCTCGCAAAGTTGCGGAAGCTGACGCTCTCCCTCTCCCAGCATCATGGCGTCAAAAAACGGCGCCATCGGTTCTGGATTGCAGACGCAGGGCCCACCCGCCACAACAATGGGGTCTGTTTCTTCCCGCTCGTCTGTGCGTAAAGGTATGCCGCCCAACTTCAGCATCGCCAGCACATTGGTATAAGAAAGCTCATACTGCAGCGTAAAGCCAACGATGTCAAACTCATGTAAAGGCGTTTTGCTTTCCAGCGTGAACAGGGGCATTTTCAATTCCCGCATCTGTTCCAGCATATCCGTCCACGGCATAAAAGCCCGTTCACACCAGTACCGGTCTATATTATTTAAAATTTCATACAGCACCTTCATACCAAGATGCGACATCCCAACTTCATAAGTGTCAGGAAAACAAAACGCAAAGTGCAAATCCACCTTATCGGCCTCTTTGTACACGCTTCCCGGTTCTCCGCCTGTATAGCGGCCGGGTTTCTGCACCTTCAGCAGCGCTTTTTTCAACTCTTTCTCTATCATAAAAGTCCTCCCTGTGAGCAATACTTTTATGATACCTTATTTTGGGTTTGATTGCAATTTTTTCAAAAGGTCCGTTTTAAAAAAAAGTAACCGCACAGCAGCATAACGCTTATTTTTGTGATAGGATTGCGGCTGGTTGTCATCAGATAAAATCCATATCCCCCTAACAGGCAGCCCGCCAGCGTATCTGTCGCGCGCAGTACCCGTTCTCCGTATTGCAGGCACCAAAGCCGCAGCAATCTGCCCCCGTCTAAAAAAGAAAAAGGCATCAGGTTGAAAGCGCCCATGCAAAGGTTGGCCCCCGTAAAAAGATAGTAAGCTGCTTTTGCCTGCATCGACAACAGAAAAAACCCGGCGCCTGCCGCCAGCAGATTTGCAAGCGGCCCCGCCGCCAAAATCAGGGTTTCCCCCAGACGTCCGCAGTACCCGGGCATAAAACGCAGCGAAAGCCCCCCTACCGATAACGATAAGCGGGGGCTTTGGCCCGTTACCGGTCTCCATGCCAGCAGGTGTCCCGCTTCATGAAGCAGCGCGGCCAGCACCGCGCATCGGATAACCCCTATAGAATCAAATAAAAAAGCAAAACCCAGCAGTGCAAAAAGAAAAAACGCCCCTCCATACTTCACGTCCTGTCTCCTATCAAAACCGCTGCGGAAGGATCTACATATTTTCCGTCCAGCTTCAATTCAAAATGCAGATGGGGGCCGGTCGCCATACCGGTGCTGCCTACCGTTGCCACGATCTCTCCGCGCCGCACCCTTTCGCCCTGGCGCGCAAAACGGTACTGTAAATGGCTGTACTGTGTAACGACGCCGCCTCCGTGCCGGATAAATAAATAGTTTCCGCGCACCGCGTCATATCCGCTTTTTACCACAATGCCGGGCAGAGCGGCTGAAACCGGCGTCCCCAGCGGCGCCGCCATGTCCATACCGGTATGAAGATCAGGTTTTCCGTTGACAGGGTTATCGCGCAGGCCGTAAGGGCTGCTCACCACAAAATCCGGCAGCGGGATATAAAGCCTTGCCGACAAAGCATAGCTTTGCCCAACGGACATAGCCGACGCGGACGCTTCATCCGCGGGCAGATAGCCGCCTTTTCCATTTTGTTCTCCGCGCAGTCCCTCCAGCGACGCCGAAAAGTTCTCATAATCCTTTTGTATACCCTCCACAACTTCGCTTACAAACCGCACGATTTCCTCCTGGCTGGTAATGGCCGTGCCTTCCTCCAGCATCCAATGGGTATAGCGGCTCATATTATCGCGGAACTCGGCGTTTATATTGACAAACAGCAGGCACAGCAATATTAAAACCGCACAACACACCGTTTGCACCAACATCAGATTGCCGCCTTTTTCATCTTTTTTTATGCCCGCGCCTGCGGGAAATAAGATTTTCTTTTCTTGCTTCTTCTCCTCATCCTGCTTTTCCCACATAGTTTTCGCTCCATCCTGCTTTTTATTATCATGTATATGCGGACGGGCCGTCCGGTTATGTTGCCCCCGTCAATAAAATATGGTAAACTGAGATACAGATAAAAGGAGGCCCGATCTTTTATGAACGATAACGATAACGAGCGGCAGGAACAGCCTGAGCCCCAGCTTTCAGACGTAAAAAACAAAAAGCATAAAAAACCTAAAGACCCTGACCATATGAAATATCCTTACTTGATCTACGGCGTCTGTTTTGGGCTGATCATCGGCATTGTGATCGGCTATTACATAAAAAATCCTCTTTGCTGGACGCTGGTGGGCGGGGCTGTTGGCCTTATCATTGGGGGCGCTATGCAGCTTTTTAAACGGAAAAATTAACGCTCTTTTTGAAGGATCCAAAAGACGCGAAGAGACA
>JAUNTE010000010.1 GCA_030538855.1 Oscillospiraceae bacterium | reverse complement strand
GAGCGTTTTGCTACTATAGCGTTATCTCTTCTGCAGAAAGATATAGATTACAAAAGACTGGAATATACCGCGGTTGAATATGGTTATTTATTTGTAATCTATATCTTTCTGCAGAAGAGATAACGCTATAGTAGCAAAACGCTCTTTCAATTCTTTGTTCGTAATTTCATTTCTCTCTTTTGGTTCCTGCGTCTGCTTTTTCTTTTTTAAAAAATCCATATAATTCCTCCATTTTATATAATTTTGATTTATCGTTGAGGATATTTTAACACACCACTATCAATTTTTATACTGCAAAAGCTTTGCTTGTGCCGCAGCTTAGCGAGAGCCCTTTTCTTATCTTTAATAGCTTTTCTTTAAAAGTCATATGTTTTTCCTCCTTTATGTTATGGTTGCCCGCCCCTTGTCCGGCCGAAAAGGAGAAAGGGACGGAAAGCACGTCTCCGCTCTTCTCTGCCATACCGAGAAAGGGCAGCACCCCTATAGGGTATAGGAAAAGGCGTCGTGTCTGCCTATGAAACTGTGAAACAGCATATACAGTAACAGTGCGGCGGGATGGATACTGTCCGTCCCGCCGCACTGTCTTTTATATGCCGCCCCCCTCAAGGGCGCGGCAGCCCTTTCGCAGGCCGGGGCGCCTGCAGCCCCGCCTCCTTTTTCGTCTTTGCGCGCAGGATACTTGTGGCTGAACGTTTTCCGCCCGGCGGCCCGTTCTCTATATTCTTTTTTACGCCTTGCGTCCCTGCCGCGCAACAGGCCCTGCCGCGTTTGCCGCAGCTCTGTTTTTCATCAGGCTTTTGCCGCCCTCTTTTCGCCTTTCGTTTTATACACAGGCAAGTTAAATCGAAACCTTCGGCCAAGCCAAAGGCTTGCGCAGGCCCTATCAGGGCTTTTTACCGGCAGGTACCTCAAGACGCCTGAAATATTTTTCATCTGTATCGCCTGCCCTGCCGCTGTTACAACAGCAATGTCCTTTCTGCCGGAGATTCCCTCTAAGCGGAAGACCGCTATTTGTCACTTTGCTTCGCTTGAAGCGAAAGCTTTTTATGCAGCACCTCCACCGGCACTGCCGGGGGTTTGCCAAATTTAATGAAAAACAGCCTCTTCAAAGCTTTTGAAGAAGGCTGTTTTATCATATCCGCCGGTTTTATGGCTCTGGCATGGCCCTCAGGGCACCGGGGCCTTTTGCAAAGAGGACACGGGCTTTTTATAAACAGCGCGTACCTGCACGGCAACAGCGCCGCGCCGCTGCTGCCAATAAACAAGGCGGTGCTTTCTATCTTTCAAATAGCCCCCGGGCTTTTAACAGGGCCGGCCTTTTGGCCGCCCTTCCCCTCTTCTGAAAAATCTGTATTCTAAAGTATCCCGCGCGCTGTTTTAAGGCAGGCGAAACTGCACGGCCTCTTTTCAAGTATAAAGCTTCCCATTGTAAAGGATATTTCCATACGGGCAGTTTCAAAGCTGAACGGCGGCTTGGCCTTTTGGGGCCTTACCCTGCCCGGCCCCTGCAGGCGGGTTCATTGTATAAAGTTTTATAAAAATGTTTTCAGCTCTTCCACGTTGCGCTCCAGCATCACCAGCAGTTTTTCCGCCAGCGATTTAACGGGCGCTTCGGCGCCGGGATAATCCTTATTGGCTTTGGTCAATTCCATAATGCCCTGATTGCTGCCCTGGATCAGCATATCCGCAATATGCCGCGTACTTTTGTCCATCATGGTATCTATCTTGATACCCATAAACGTCATCATTTTGTTCCAGGTACTCTCCTCCGGCAGCTGTTCTCCCCGCGCCTCATACTGTATCCTGGTCTCGTTCAGTACAATGTCGTAGGCCTTCAGCTGAATACGCAAAAACGCCTTGAACGCCTCGTTCTGCGTCATATCCTGCAGCTGCAAAAGGGTATTGTGTCCCATCCATGCCGTCTCGGCCACCACCGAGAGCATTTCCATATTGTCGTCCATCGTCTCGTCCTCCTTTTTCTTCTTTCTTCATTTTTCCCCTTTCATGACGCATTATTCCTGCCGCCGGGGGGCTTTCACCCCTGCGCCCGTGCAAAATCTTCTATAGGGCAGGTATCCCGCTTTCAAACTTTCCGCCCGCCTTTGATGGGCAAAAGCAGCATATACCCTAAGCGGACAAGGGGCAACACGGTTTTTGGGGACGGAATTAACAGCCGGCGGCCATTTCTGCTCCCGCAAAATTCCACAGAACTTGTTAATGAGCTAAAATGAGGTCTGGCAAGGCCGCAGGGTAAAGTCGGGCTTGTCGCCCGCCGGACCCGAAAACGCCCCCGGCGCCTGTTTTAGCCGCCGACAGGCTTGCTATGCCTTATCGACTTAGGATAACTTCACCTGTTGCAGGCGTGCCCCCGCCGGTTTTTAAAGCCGCTTTTCCCGCAGGGGCGTTTACCGGGGGATACCGCCAAACACCCAGCTCAACCGACCGGGTCATCTGCCGGGGGCGACGTTATAAAAAGACAGCGATCCCCCGGCGGCCTGCGTCCGGCTTATAAAAAGCTTTTATCGAAGGCCGTCTTAAATTTTCCATTTGCTTTCCTTGCCTCTCCATCCACTGTACCGCCCGGCGGTTTTTTCACCCTGCTTTTTCGCATCCCGCTTTGCCCGGCACTGAAAGAAAAAGCCTTTTGCTAAACGCCTGCGCATAGCCGTAGCTTTTCATCTCAACAAAAATACCCACTGTTTATCTCTTCTGAAATAAACAGTGGGTATTTACGTTTTTCTTATCTTTCCGCCGTGCCACCGGCCGCGCTGTTTCTTCTGCCGTAGCGTTTGGTCTCTTTGGCGATACGTGAAGCCAAAGAGGCGGTCAGCTGCGCTTCTTTTATCTGAAACGTCCAGTTGTCACACGCCGTGTTCGGCACGTTGACGCGCCCCTCCAGCCCCAGCCCCAGCCAATCCGCTATGGGAATGACGCAGTCGTCCGCCACACTGGAAAGCGCGGCCCGCAGCAGCGCGCCGGGCAGTTCTTTTTTATGCCGCAGCCCAAAATAATCTTTTGCACGGCGCAGGGCGGCCGGGTCTTCGGTCTGTATCCAGTTTTTCAGGGTGGTATTGTCATGCGTACCGGGGTAGACGACGCATTTTTCAATATGGCGGTGGGGCAGATACTCGTTCGTCTCGTCTGAGCCAAAGGCAAACTGCAGCACCTTCATACCGGGAAAGCCGCTCTCCTTCAGCAGCTGCCGCACGTCCGGGGTGATGTCGCCCAGATCCTCCGCAATGATGGGCAGCTCTCCCAACTCGCGTCTCAGGCTTTCAAACAGCGCGATGCCCGGGCCCGTCTCCCAGTGGCCGCCGCGGGCGGTCTCCTGCCCTGCCGGGATGGCCCAGTACCCGGCAAACCCTCTGAAATGGTCGATACGCACCCGGTCATACAGTCGCAGGGCGTGACGCATGCGGCGTTTCCACCAGGCATAATCCTCCCGCCGGTGGGCATCCCAATCATAAAGGGGGTTGCCCCAAAACTGTCCGTCGGGTGAAAAATAATCCGGCGGGCAGCCCGCCGTTTGGGCCAGCGCCCCCTTTGCATCCAGTTGAAACAATGCGGGGTATTGCCACAGATCGGCCGAATCAGGCGAGATGTAGATGGGCAGGTCTCCAATGATAAAAATACCCTTTTGGTTGGCATAGCTTTTCACCGTTTCCCACTGGCGGTAAAAGATATACTGCACAAAACGCCAAAAAGCCATCTCCTCCCGCGCCGCCGCGTCTTTTTGCAGGGTGGCGCAGGTGTCGTCAAAATCGCGCAGCAGGGCGGGCCACTGCGCCAGTGCAAGGCCGCCCATACGCCCCCGCACCGTCATATAGGCGGCGTAGCCCTCAAGCCATTTCTCCCGCCCGCAAAAGGCCGTGTAACCGGCGGGCGGCGCCGCAAAAAAGCGGGAGGCGGCCTTCCTCAGCACTTTCATTTTTTCGTCCTGCTGCAGGGGGTAATCCACTTTGCCCGCCGGGCGGCGCAGGCCGCTGTATTCCTCTTTTTTCAAAAACCCTTCCGCCCGCAGCGCGTCCAGATCGATCAGATAGGGGTTGCCCGCAAATGCTGAAACGCTTTGATAAGGGCTGTCGCCGTACCCGGTGGGGCCAAGGGGCAGTATCTGCCAAAACCGCTGTCCGCTTTTTTGCAAAAAATCTATAAACTGCAGCGCTTCTCTGCCCATGGTCCCAATACCGTATTTACCGGGAAGCGAAGCTACCGGCAGTAAAATCCCCGCTGCGCGCATACTGTTCTTCCTCCTGCGGCCCGGCTCATACCGGGCCGTTTTCTGTTTTTTTCTCGACACTTTTATTATATCATGCTATGCTTTAAGAAACCACGAAAAGATTCTGTTATTTCCCCGCTTTTATTAAATTTCACCCTGGAGATACAAGGAGGCCGCCATTCATGAACAAAGCCAGCCAGCTCTACCTCACCGACAGCTACCTGCGGCGTTTTACGGCGCAGGTATTGACCTGTGAAAAACGCCCCGGCGGTTATGCCGTCACCCTTGACCGCACCGCTTTTTATCCTGAAGGCGGCGGCCAGCCCGCAGACAGGGGTATCCTGGAGAACGCCGAGGTACTGGACGTTCAAATGCAGGGGGATACCGTCCTCCATCTGCTGGACAGGCCGCTCACCCCCGGCGACAGCGTGACCGGCGCCATTGACTGGGCGCGCAGGCTTGACCATATGCAGCAGCACACGGCCGAGCATATCGTCAGCGGTATCGTCCACCAGCTTTACGGCTATGACAATATCGGCTTTCGCCTGCCTGTGCTGGGGCAGGGCTTCGTCTCGGTCGATTTCAGCGGCGTTTTGGACGAAGGCATGCTGCGCGAGACCGAGAGCCGCGCCAACGCGCTGGTGGCCTCAGACGTAGAGCTGGGGGTCGCCTTTCCCTCTTCAGCAGATCTCTCTCAGCTTGATTACCGCAGCAAAAAAGAGCTCGACGGCCCGGTGCGGCTCATCCTTATCCCGGGGGCCGATCTCTGCGCCTGCTGCGGCACCCATGTGAACCGCAGCGGAGAGGTGCAGCTGATAAAGATCCTCTCGCATGAGAAAAACCACGGCGGCACCCGGCTCTTTCTCGCCGCGGGCTGGCGCGCCCTGCACGATTACGCCGAAAAACACGATGGTACGGCCGAGCTGTCGGCCCTGCTGAAAACGCCGCCCAAAGGGGTACCCGCCGCCGTGCGCCGTCTGTATGACGAAAACGCCGCCCTGTGCGGACGGCTCCACCTGCTGGAAGGAGAGCTGTTCGCCCTATTGGCGCAAAGCGCCCCCGCACATGCCCCCTCTCTACGTCGGGACGGCCTTTCGCCCGACGGCTGCCGTCGTCTGTGCCTTCTTTTAAAAGAGCGGTGCACCGGGGTCTGCCGTGTTTTTTCAAAAAAAGAGGACGGGGGCTTTTTATACGCCCTCGCCAGCCGGGACGCCGACGTGCGGCCTTTTGCCAAAGCTTTAAACGAGGCCTGTGGCGGACGGGGCGGCGGACGCCCCGAGCTTTGCACCGGCACGCTGAAAAAGCTGCCCCCAGAACCCGGGCTGTGACCCAGCCAATATGTGCTGTTGCCGCACAAACGGCCTCTTGCCGTCTCTCTCAAGCTTTTCAGCCAAAAACAGGGCCCCATGCGGGACGCGACACGGGGGAATGAAATGACTGCCTGCATCCGGCTGATTCCAATCCACGCATTCCATACGGGGCGCGTGGATTGAAATGTAAATGAACTGTTTCAGTGTGCCCACGATATTGGTCGCGCCCCATGCGGGGCGCGACCCGTGAATTAAAACGCGGCAAATGTAAGCCGTGCGTTTAACCCATGTGCATGTGGGTTGGGATCAGCGCCCGTCACCTGCCTTGCTTATACTTTAACAGTCACGCCCCGTATGGGGTATGCAGGTTGAAATGCGGCGCGCTTGTCGATCTCAACACCCCAACGGCTTGCGCCCCGCACGGGGCGCGTCGACTGAAACAGGATACTATCGGCCCATTCGGTCTCGGCCGCACCCTGTATAGGGCGCGTGGATAGAAACAGGTTAATATCCCTTGGGTTTACATACTGAGAACGTCGCGTCCCACACGGGGCGCGTGGGCTGAAATTGCTGATGATCTATATCACTTCCATCAGGTCTGTCGCGCCCCATTCGGGGCGCGACTGTGTAAAATTGACTAATGAAAGAGAATTGCTCCAATAACAAGTAAAGCCACACCCCGCACAAGGTGCTTGGATGGAAATCGACGGCGCAACGGTCGGTCAAACCATGTGCCGCGCCCCGCACAAAATACGTGGATCAAAATTCGAGGGGGCTGACCTGCCGCCCGTTTTTGAGGGCGTGGGCTAAAATCTCAGCGGCATGGTGATGACGCGGGACAGAGATTGTGCGGTGCATAGGCTGAAATCGTGCGGGGGTTCGAGTCATCGGCACCGCCGGCGTCATGCCCCCCGCCTTGGGCGCGGCTTAAAATTCCAAGTTGGAATAGCCGATTCTATATCTTCTGTGCGGCGCAATGGAACATCACGTCGCGCCCCGCATAGGGCGTGTGGATTGAAATGCGGAAACGGAGCGCGGAGATATGGTGCTAAAGGCCAGTCGCGCCCCTATGCGGCGTGTGTTTTGCAATCAAAAAGCCGCCCCGTATCTGGTTACAATTTACACCTCGCGCCCTGTTTTGCGCCTTCTCCGTCCGGTATGACTTTTTGGGCTCTGCGCGGGGCCTTCTCCGGTAACTTTCTCCCCCGCAAAAACCTGTCAAAGCGGCAACCGCCAAAAGGCTCGCACACAAACCGGAGAGGGAGTGTGTAAAACAAACCCGCATAAAGGCCTCTCGGGCGGACGGCCCCTCTAAAACCCCCATTTTCCCGACGGGCAGCCACGCGTAAAAAGGGGACAACGGACAGAAAAAGCCGTCACGGCCCCGCTCTCCTTTTTCTGCACGGCATACCCCGCCTCACCGGCGCCCTTTTGTGCGGGCCGCCGCAGGCTCCCCCCTCAGCCGGACGAAAACACCGTGCCGGTATCTTGATACCCGCTTGGCGGCGGCTTCAACAGCCGTTTGGCCGGCGGCAATTTTTGTCTCGGCGCGTTTATGGCCCCCGGCGGCCTTTTATGATACGGCGCGGGCAGGCGCGTTTTTCTTCACCGCCCATCCCGGACGTTAAAAAAATAACAAATGCGTCTCTCTCTGCGCCCCGCCTTTTAGTCAGAGCGCTGAACCTTGTCCGCCCGGGCGCGAAAATCCGCCTAAGGTCTTGCACGCGGCGGGGCTTTTTGGTTATAATATTCACATGACATACAAAACAGGATTTGCACCCCACCGTGCAATGAGAAAAGGTAAAAGGAGAATGTAAGATGAGCGATCTCGGCAAAAAAACGGTAGACGACATTCAGGTAAAAGGCAAACGCGTGCTGGTACGTGTGGATTTCAACGTCCCCATGAAAGACGGCGCCATCACCAACGACAACCGCATCATCGCCGCCCTGCCCACCATTAAAAAATTGATCACCGAAGGCGGGCGCGTCATCCTGTGCAGCCATCTGGGCAAACCCAAAAACGGCCCCGAGGAAAAATTCAGTCTGGCCCCCTGCGCGGTACGCCTGTCTGAGCTGCTGGGCAAAGAGGTCGTCTTTGCGGACGACGCCGAAGTTGTGGGCGAAAACGCCAAAAAAGCCGTTGCCGCCATGCAGGACGGGGACGTTGTGCTGCTGCAAAACACCCGCTTCCGCAAAGAGGAGACCAAAAACGAGGACGCCTTCAGTAAAGACCTCGCCTCTTTGGCCGATGTTTACGTCAACGACGCTTTCGGCAGCGCCCACCGCGCCCACTGCTCCACTGCCGGTGTTACCAATTACATCAAAGACACCGCCGTGGGCTATCTGATGGGTAAAGAGATCGCCTTTCTGGGCAACGCCGTCAACAACCCCGTACGCCCCTTTGTGGCCATTCTGGGCGGCGCGAAAGTTGCCGACAAACTCAGCGTTATCGACAATCTGCTGAACAAAGTGGACACCCTTATCATCGGGGGCGGCATGGCCTACACCTTCCTCAAGGCGCAGGGAAATGAAGTGGGTACCTCGCTTGTCGATAATGAAAAGCTGGATTACTGCAAAGAGATGCTGAAAAAAGCCGCCGAAAAGGGCGTCAAGCTGCTGCTGCCCGCCGACACTGCCGTGGCCGCCGCTTTCCCCGATCCCATCGACGCGCCCATCAAGGTGGATTACGTCGCGGTAGACGCCATCCCTGCCGGGATGATGGGCCTGGACATTGGCCCCAAAACGCGTGAGCTTTTCGCCGCCGCCGTCAAAGAGGCCAAAACCGTCGTCTGGAACGGGCCTATGGGCGTATTTGAAAACCCGACGCTGGCCGCGGGCACCGTGGCCGTGGCGAAAGCGATGAGCGAGACCGACGCCACCACCGTCATCGGCGGCGGCGACAGCGCAGCGGCCGTTATGCAGCTGGGCTTTGCCGATAAGATGAGCCACATCTCCACCGGCGGCGGCGCCAGCCTTGAGTACCTTGAGGGCAAAGTGCTGCCCGGTATCGACTGTATCGCCAATTCCTGATAAACGGCGGGCGGCCGTCAAAAGCTTTTTCCCGGGGCAAAACAGGCCGGGCCTTTCCGCCGCGGCCTGTCCCTTCCCCTTTCGGCTTTTGAGGCGGCCCTTTCCATTGCTTTCCGTTCTTTGGGCTTTTTGAAAATAGAAAAACCGCATTTTTCAAAGGCAGCGCGCCTGTAAGGCAACATATGCAGGCGCCTCTGGTAAATGCCGCGTGTTTTCACCCTGCGGCCGCACTGCTGAAATAAGACGGTGATTTCATTTTTTCAAACAGCCCCTGGGGCGGGGCCATCAATTTTTGAAAAGAGGCTGCTTTTATGAACCAGACAAAAAGAAAAACCATTATCGCCGGCAACTGGAAGATGAACAAAACCGCTTCTGAGGCCGCCGAACTGATCGACGGCATCCTGCCCGCCGTGCAGGACGCCTGCTGTGAGGTCGTTATCTGCACCCCCTTCACCTCTCTTGTCACCGCCGTTGAAAAATGCAAGGGCACCAACGTCCATGTGGGCGCTGAAAATGTGCATTTTGAAAAAAGCGGCGCGTTTACCGGCGAGATCTCGGCTGATATGCTGGTAGACCTTGGCGTTGAGTATGTGATCACCGGCCACTCTGAGCGCCGCCAGTATTTTGCCGAAACCAACGAGACCGTAAACAAACGCACCCGCGCCGCGCTGGCGGCGGGCCTGAAAGTGATCGTCTGCGTGGGCGAAAGCCTGGCCGAGCGCGAGCAGGGCGTTACCGAAGAACTGGTGCGTCTGCAAACCAAGATCGCCCTGAAGGACGTGACCGCTGAAGAGATGCAGCGCATCGTCATTGCCTATGAGCCGGTATGGGCCATCGGCACCGGGCGCACCGCCACCTCTGAACAGGCGCAGGAAGTCTGCGCCGCCATCCGCAAGGTAGTGGGCGAACTGTACGGCAGCGATGTGGCCGAGGCCACCACCATCCAATACGGCGGCAGCATGAACGCCGCCAACGCGCAGGAGCTGCTCTCAAAACCCGATGTGGACGGCGGGCTGATCGGCGGCGCCTCGCTCAAACCCGACGATTTCGGCGCCATCGTCGCGGCGGCCCGGCAGTAACCATCTTTGTCACATAGCGTTGCCGCCTCTGCCGCGCTTGGCGGCAACGCTGTTTCTTTTATGAAAAAATCAGGGCCGCGCCCCGGGTGCGGCGCGCTTTTGCAGCCTCGTTCGTGCCCCGGCTGCGGCGGGCGGCGCAGCTTTTAAAAAGCACCGTATTTTTCACACACTGCGGCGGGGCGGCATGCCCCGCCTTTCTTTCCTCTTCGCGCGCAAAACCGGCCTGCCCTCACGCTTTGGCAATGTAAAAAGCGCAGCGGCGCGTTTTGCGCGCCCCATTTTTATTTTTAAAAAGGAGCTATGCTTCATGAGACCTTTGATGCTTTGTATTTTGGACGGCTTCGGCTGGGTACCCGAGAAATCTTACGGCAACGCGATCGCCGCGGCCAACACCCCTTATCTCGATAAGCTGTTCGCCACCTGCCCCCATACCACCATCGGCGCCTCGGGTATGGACGTTGGCCTGCCCGACGGCCAGATGGGCAACAGCGAGGTCGGCCACACCAATATCGGCGCGGGCCGCATCGTGTATCAAGAGCTGACCCGTATCACCAAATCCATTTCAGACGGCGACTTTTTTGAAAACCCGGCCCTGCAGGACGCGATGAAAAACGCCGCGCAGGACGGTCGGGCCCTGCATCTTGCGGGGCTGGTCTCAGACGGCGGCGTACACAGCCACAACAGCCATCTGTACGGCCTGCTTGAGATGGCCAAAAAAAGCGGCGTCAGCAATGTCTTTGTCCATTGCCTGATGGACGGCCGCGACGTGCCGCCCGACAGCGGCAAAGGCTTTATTGAAGAGCTTTCGGCCAGGATGGAAGAACTGGGAGTGGGTAAAATCGCCACCGTCATCGGCCGTTATTACGCGATGGACCGTGACAACCGCTGGGAGCGGGTCGAAAAAGCCTACGCGGCCATGGTTTACCGCGAGGGCGTGCCCTGCGCCAGCGCCGTGCAGGCTATGGCGGATTCTTACGCGGCGGGCGTGACCGACGAATTTGTCCTGCCCGCCGTCATCGAGGGCGGCGCGCCGGTAAAAGCCGGCGACAGCTTTATTTTCTTCAACTTCCGCCCTGACCGCGCGCGTGAGATCACCCGCACCTTTGTTGACCCTGATTTCAACGGCTTTACACGCAAAAACGGCTTTTTCCCGCTCACCTACGTCTGCATGACGCAGTATGACGCCACCATGCCGGGCGTACAGGTGGCGTTCAAGCCTCAAAGCCTTGCCAATACCATGGGCGAGTATCTTTCTAAAAACGGCAAAACGCAGCTGCGCATTGCTGAGACGGAAAAATACGCCCATGTCACCTTTTTTTATAACGGCGGCGTCGAGGCCCCCTATCCCGGAGAGGACCGGGCCCTTATCAGCAGCCCTAAAGTAGCCACTTATGATTTAAAACCCGAGATGAGCGCTTATGAGGTTGCCGAAGAGTGCGTAAAGCGCATTGAAAGCGACAAATACGACGTTATCATCCTGAACTTTGCCAACTGCGACATGGTTGGCCATACCGGCGTATTTGACGCGGCCAAAGCCGCCGTTGAAGCGGTGGACGCCTGCGCGGGCAAAGTGATCGACGCGGTATTGGCAAAAGGCGGCGCCGTACTGCTGACGGCCGACCACGGCAACGCCGACCAGATGTATGAACCAAACGGCAGCCCCTTTACCGCTCATACCACCAATCCCGTGCCTTTCTTAGTGGCAGGCTGCGGAGAGGTGAAATTGCGCGAGGGGGGGCGGCTGGCCGATCTCTCGCCCACCATGCTGAAGCTGCTGGGCCTGCCCCAGCCCGCCGAGATGACCGGGGAAAGCTTGATCCTTTAACGCATTTTAAAAGGGCGGCGCACATGAAACATGTGCGCCGCCCTTTTTTATATAAAAAAATCATGCCAGACGGGCGGAAAGGGCGCAGACAAAGCCGTTATGAAAAACGGTGCAAAACGTCCTTGTTAAAAATCCCGCATATGAAGCCGCTCTCAAAAACTGTCTCTCCCCATTTCCGCCTGCGGCGCTTACCGCGCTGCGGCCGCCTCCGCCTCACAGTTCCTTCCCCTGTAAAAGGCTTTCGCCGTAAAACTCCCGCCCCTGGTCAAACAGAGACCCACGGCGGCAAATGTCCTAGTCCCATCTTGTCTTTTCTCCTTTTTGCAGGCGGCGTCGCCTGCAAACCTTTTCAGGACACCGCCGGATATCCTGTCCCATCCTAGGCAAAAGGCGTCTTCGCGGCTTATCTTTGGCCCGATCCTTTGTTGTCTGCCCTGCAATTATAAAACGCCGCTTTTTTCGCCGGGCCTTCTCGGGCCCGGCCTTGTCTTTGCACGGCCCTCACGGGCGCTGCCAATCCGTCGCTCTTAAAAAAGCCCGCCGTTTTTAAGGGCGGTGCGCTCGGGCGGAGAAAAAAGGCGGGTATCTGGCCTGCGCTCTTTTTGAAAACTCCACATTTTTTATCTCGGGCGGTATCGTCTCTTCTGCTTTTTCGATTTTATTCGTCAATATATGTCAAATATTGACATATAACGCCAGCACTTCTATAATAGAAATCCACAGTACCCCATGTAATAACGTTTAGGAGGAAGTCATGAAAAGTATTATAGAAGCACTATTTAACGGAGGCGTCTCACCTATCGATTCATTTTGCCCGGCACTGGAAAGCTACCAAAAAAAATGGAAAGAGGCGCTTGCACGGGATGATGATTTTTTTAAAAAGCTGCCGCCCGAGCTGCAGGAGGAATTTGAGCGCCTGATGGACGAGCATTTCTCTTTACTCCCCCTTGAAATGTCTGAGATATACGCCCAAGGCTTTAAATTGGGGGCCCGGCTCAGCTGTGAGATCTTCTCCTCTGACGATGGGCTGGGGCTGGTTTCCTCCGGCACATCCTCCGGCGCGCTCTCTTAACCACCCGGCGTTTGACGCGGACGGGCGTCCCAAAAACCTTTTTGAAAGAACGCCCCCGCCGTGCCGCCTGCCGGCCTTTTGCAAAGTTGGCAAAGCCTCTTGCGGCGGTGTGGGTGAAACCGCACCGGTACCGCGGCCCTTACGGGTAAGCGGGCCGCCTGTAAGCCCTGCCGGGCAGCCTGCTCCCGTTTTTATTCCTATGAAGGCAGGAACGCTCTGCGGCGGTTTAAATACAAGATTACGCCGGTAAGCCGTCCGTCGCTTTATCCTTATAGTTAAACCTGTTCAAAGGCCGCTTATATAAAGCTTTTTCGGTTCGGCGCCCGCGCCCAATACGGCGGGCCCGCGCTTTAGATGGGGCAAAAGGCTCTTTGATCTCTTTCCCCTTCACCGGCGGCAGCTCTTCTGCGCCATCTCCCGGCGGGCGGTCATCTGTACAAAAAAGGGACGAGACCTGCGGCGGTCTCGTCCCTTTTCAGCTGTTTTATTCGGCCAAGGCCTTTGCGCAGCCTGCCATTTTCATCTTAAAAGCATCCCGCTTACCCCTTTTCTCCGGGCGTTTCGTCCATCGCGTCCTCCAGGGCGCGAAGCAGCTTCACCATATCGATGGGCTTTGACAGATACCCGTTCATACCCGCTTCCAGCGCGCTTTGTCGGTCCTCCTCAAAGGCGTTGGCCGTCATAGCCAAAATGGGCACGCGGGCCGCGTCGGGACGTTTCAGCATACGGATAGCCCGCGTCGCCTCCAGGCCGTCCATCACCGGCATCCGAATATCCATCAGGACGGCGGCGTAGGTATCCGGCTCTTCGGTGGCAAAACGGTCTGCGCCCTGCCGTCCGTCCTCCGCCGTATCCACCGTAAAACCGTATATCTCTAACAGAGACTTAGCGATCTCGCGGTTGAGTTCATTATCCTCTACCAGCAAGATCCTTTTACCGGTAAAAACGGGCTTTTCAGGCTTTTTCGCAGCACGCGGCGGCACATCCGCCTTGCCCGCCAGCGCAAAGGGCAGGGTAACGGTAAATGTCGTACCCTTTCCCTGCTGGCTGTCCACTTCAATATTTCCGTCCATCAGCTGTACCAGATTATAAACGATAGACAGCCCCAGCCCACTGCCCACTTTATCGCGCTTGACATTCGGGGCCTCCTGCTCAAAAGGCTGATAAAGCTTTTTTTGAAATTCATGCGACATCCCCGTTCCGGTATCTTTTACACGGAACTGTAAAGTGGCCGTCCCGTCCTGCCGGTACAGCTCATTGACTGAAACGGTGATGTCGCCCCCCGGAGGCGTAAATTTCAAGGCGTTTGAAATCAGGTTCATCAAAATTTGATTGAGGCGCAGCGGGTCGCCCATATAATAGCGTGACAGCAGCACCTCGCGCACCACTGAAAATCGCACGTCCTGCTGCTGGGCCTGCTGCTTTACCATATTCGATACATCGTCCAGCAAAGCGCTTAAATCAAAGCGCTGACAAGTCAGCGTCAGCTTTCCGCTCTCGATTTGCGACATATCCAGGATATCGTTGATAAGGCTGAGCAAATATTGAGACGAAGCGTCAATTTTTTCAAAGCAGTCTTTTATCTCAGTCGGGTCATCCAGCTTCAGCCTTCCCAGCGTGCTCATGCCGATGATTGCGTTCATGGGGGTACGGATGTCGTGGCTCATACGAGAGAGAAAAACAGATTTTGCCTCGTTGGCCGCTTTGGCCGTGGCCAAAGCATCCCTTAAAAGCTGCTGCTGGCGCGCGGCCTCGGCCCGCTGGCCATCCAGCACTTTCAGCAGCGTCACCTCAATGACGTCGTCGTTATACGGGTTCTCCACCGCGACGATATGTACACCCACCCAATGATAAACGCCGTCTTCACCCAGCTGATACAGTTCACGGTAAATCTCTTTTTCGCCGTCCTGAAATCTTTTTATCAGATTCTGACGCGAAAAAACGTCGATAAACTCTTGCCGGTAGCTGGGATGCACCTGTTTTTGTATCTGCATGTTGAGCACATCATAGACGCCTTTTTCGGTATCTGAGTTGATATAATTTTGGTCGATAAAATTCTCATATGTGTTTTGAGAGAGATTGACCCGGGTGATGCGCTGATAAGCCGTGAAGATGGCCGCCCGCAGAGAGCTGTTTTCCATGTCTTTCATCTGCTCACGTTCAAGCTGCATCCGTTTCGTCTCGGTCACATCGCTGAACAGGGCCTGTATCACCATCATGCCGTCGGCGTTTATCAGCCGCTCCATGGTAACGCTCACCCAGCGCAGCTCGCCGTTTTTGGCAGCGCCCATGCGCTCATAAAAAATCTGACCCCCGTTTTCCCAAAGCTCCCGCACCACGTTTTGATAATGCTCCCGCTCTTTTTCAAGCACAAAAAAGAAGGGCGTTTTTGAAAGATATTCCTCTTTGGTATAGCCATAAATTTCATAGGCGCGCCTGTTGGCGTTGAGGATATGGCCCTCGGGGTCAAACTGGATAATACCGCAGGGGATGGTGTTGTACAGCTGATTGAGAAAGTCCGCTTGATGCCGCACCTCATTGTTCGCTTTTTCCAGCTCTTCTTTATGCCGCACCGTCTCAGAAATATCCGTTAAAAAGCTGGTGAGCACCAGTTCTCCGCTTTTATCCCGCGCCAGCTGCCCGATCTCCTGCACCCACATGGGTTCCCCGTCCATGCGCAGCGCGCGGTAACGGATGCTGTAGGGCGCGTTATGATCCGTACAGGCGGCTATTTCTCTCTGCACCCGTTCACGGTCGCGTGGGTCTATGTAAGAAAGCGCCTGATTACCGGTGGCTTTTGAAAAAGCCGCGTAATCGGGATATTGCAGCAGGGCCAAAAGGCCTTCTCCGGCCCATTTCAAACTGAAAACCTCGTCAAGACAGGTGATCTGCATACCGCCCGGCATCTGCGACAGCATCAAAGCAAGCTGCTGCTCGCATTTTTCAAGGCGGCTTTGCAGCGCGTCATACCCTTCGTCCGGGTTTTCAGACGCGTATTTTTTGCCGCCGTACAATGCCGGCTGATGGAGATGTGCGGTTTTCAGCACGCCGTCCTCGCGGCAAAATATAAACGTGACACGGATATGTTCCCGCGGGGGGCCGCCGTTTTCGCCCAGCGCTTCCCTCCAGCAGGCCGCTTCACAAAGATAGCAGCCCTGCGTCAGTTCACTCACCGCAAACTCCTCGCCCCATATCCGGTAAGGCGCCATCTGCGTGGCCGCAGCCCGCAGCAAGGCAGCAGCAGCCCCAGGGCCCTCCGCCCGCTCTTTTTCTCCCGCGCCCATCAAGATGATCCCGGCGGAAAAAGTATCGATCAGCGCCTCCACGTCGCACTCGCA
This sequence comes from Oscillospiraceae bacterium, assembly GCA_030538855.1. Classification (GTDB taxonomy): domain Bacteria; phylum Bacillota; class Clostridia; order Oscillospirales; family Ruminococcaceae; genus JAUNTE01. Next base: position 5,970 of record JAUNTE010000010.1, on the reverse strand, counting down.
AAAATATTTGTTCATGATATATTGCGCGCGGCCGGTCACTTCCTGTTTTTCCTGTATGGTCATGGGACGCCTCCTAACCTGTATTTTATACCGCGGCCGTCTTTCTTTTTCTGCCCTCTCCGGTATCGTTTTCATAAAAACAAACGCCGGCCCACGGCCCAAGCTTATCTTTATATCCTCTTTGGCAAGATCAGTCTCATTATACGGCCTATGCGGTATAACTGCAATTGTTTTCCTGCTTTTTTCTCTGATACAGTTCTCTCAAAACGCGGATGCTCAAAAACGCCGCCAATAAAAACGACAACGCGTCCGCCGTGGGCTGGCACCATAAAAGCCCGGTAAGGCCCCCTAACCGCGGAAGGATCAAAAGCGCGGGCAGAAAAAACAGCCCCTGCCGCGCCACAGCCAAAAGAGAGGCCGCGGCGGTTTTGCCAATCGTCTGGGTCAGCATATTCGCCAGCACGACATAGGACGAAAGGGTAAAGGTGAGGCACTGGCACCGCAGGGCGGCGGCGCCGATACGCACCGTTTCAGGGTCACTTTGAAAAATACGCACCAACTCAGGGGCAAACCATGCCCCGCCTATGCTCACCAACGCTAAAAATATAACTGAAACACGCACACAGAACCAATACGCCTTCAATACGCGCGCCGTTTTCCCCGCGCCGTAATTAAAACCGCACACCGGCTGAAACCCTTGTCCAAACCCCAGCAGTGCCGACAGTGCAAACATCATAATGCGGGTCACCACGCTCATGGCCGCAATGGCGGCGGTGCCGAAGGCCCCCGCAGAAAAATTGAGAAAAATAGTGGAGAGGCTGGCCAGACCCTGCCGGTAAAAAGAGGGCGCGCCGTTCTTCAAAATCTCTTTATACAGCGCGGTGGAGGGGGAAAACTTCTTCCACGAGATATGAAGGTTTTCTCCAAGACGGCAGGTAAACAGCAAAATACCAAACCCGCACAGCTGGCTGAGTATCGTCGCCAGCGCAGCCCCGGGCACCCCCATGCCAAATACAAAAATAAACAGCGGGTCCAGCAGGATGTTTAAAAGGGCCCCGGCCCCGATACCCAGCATCCCGTAAAAAGCGCTGCCCTGAAAACGCAGCAGATTGTTCAGTACAAATGAGGCCACCATGTACGGCGCGCCGATAAACAACACCCGCAGATACCCCGCCGCCACCGGCTGGATAGCCTGATCTGCCCCGAGGGCCACAGCCAGCGGCTGGGCAAAGAAAATACCCGGCACCGCCAGCAGCACCCCCACGCCCAACGCGGTAAAAAAGCCGGTGGAGGCGACACGGGACGCCTGTTCTTTTTCCTGCGCGCCCAAAAGCCTTGAGATATAATTGCCGCTGCCCATGCCAAAGGTAAAGCCCACCGCCTGCAAAATAGCCATCACCGCAAACGAGACGCCGACAGCCCCGGTGGCCGCTACCCCCAGCTTACCCACAAAAAACGTGTCGGCCATATTATAAAGGGCTGAGATGAGCATACTGACGATGGTTGGGGCGGCCAGCTTCAGCACCAGGGCTTTTACAGGCGCCTGCGTCATCCTGTCAAATTGGCTTTGATATTTTTGCATGGCGTTTCCCCCTCTCTTTGCCCAAGGCCTGTTTAAAAAATCCGCATCCTTTTTTATTCCGCTCAAATCCCTACCCGGTCATTTCCGCCGCATCCCCACAGCGCATACCGGCCTGCGCAGCGGCATCTGCGGTAATCCTCTCTCCCACCATAGAAAGGACCGCTTTGCCGCCCGGCCTGCAGTAAAAAAGCGGGAAATCACAGGCAGCGGCCATATTACCCGTCTGGGCTTTTTTCAGCACACATATCTTCTCAGCCGCTTTTGATATATCCATACCCTAAGCGGACAAGGGGTAATACAGTTTTTAGGGGCGGAAATAACAGTCGGCTGCGTTGGCCTCGTTGCTGGGCGACAGCCCGCAGCTTCGTCCGTCTGGCCGGCTGCCATTTCCGATTCCGAAAAACTCTGCTGACCTGTCGGTGATCTAAAATGGGGGCTGGCAAGGCCGCAGGGCTTAGCGGGCTTGTCGCCCGCCGAAGCCGAAAACGCCGCCAGCGCCTATTTTAGCCGCCGTCGGGCGTGTACCCCTGTCCGCTTAAGGTAGCCATTGCCAATCATAAAAAACATGGTACCTATCCATTCTATTGCAGCCCTGTACAATATAAAAGCGCAATAAAATGTTTGGGCTTCTCATCCAATTCTCCCTCTTTTATGCGGGGTATGCGCAGGCCCGGCCTTTGGGGTAAGCGGTGTTTTCCGTATCCACACATCTGCAGCAGGCGGCTTTTGGGCCAGGCCTTGCGCAAAAGCTTTTTCCCGGGTATAATCAGGGTCAAAGCCGGTTTTTATCTGCCGGCGCCACGCATCTGGTGGCATCTATGTAAGGAGGGCCGTTTATGGTTCGTCATATTATTTTATGGAAATTCCTTCCCTCTCTGGACGAGGGGCGCCGCGCGGCGGAAACCGCGCGTCTCACCGATGCTTTTCGCTCTTTAAAAGGGCGGATACCCGGCCTTGTGGATATTGAGTTCGCCCGTAATTTTAACCCCGATAACGATTACGACGCCGCGCTTTTTTCCACCTTCACCTGCAAAGAGGCGCTGGACGCTTATCAGACGCATCCCGCCCATGCAGAGGTAAAAAACACCATCCCGGGGTGTCTTGGCAGCCGTGCCTGCGTGGATTACGAAATATAAAATAAAAGAACCGGGGCGTCCCGCCCCGGTCTGGCCTGCTGCGGCCCGCCGCCCCGCCTGGCAAGGCGGCTGAAAAGCTTACGGCGCGAAACAACCAAAAGAGGCTGCACGCCGCTTTGCGGCTGGTTTTAAAAAGAAAGGTCCTCCCCTTCCTCTTCGCCGCAGGCGGTGCCGTCTCCGCCTTCTTCACACTCATGCGAAAAGTCTTCACTGAAAAGCATCTCTTCGTATTCGTCCAATTCACGCTCACGTTTGAGCAGGTACAGATACCCCGCACCCAAAGCGCCCGCCAAGGCGGCCAGCAGTGTGAGCAGCGTGACCATGGTAGATTTTTTCATTTTATATTTCTCCTTTCCCAGCGCGCGCCGAAGTTTGCCGCATAAACAGCGGCAGATCTTCCTGCATCGTTTTTTCATCATGGCGATTATCCTTCTTTCTATTATAGCAAAAGAGTTTACGGGCCGCAAGCGTTCCCCTGAAATGTTTTTCCGGCAGCGTTTTTACACGCGGCTGTCTGTCTTTATTATTTACCGCTTCCTGTCTGTCATACCCGCCGAAGCATTTTCTTTTTTTATTAAAATTTTTGCAGGTAAAGCCGCGGCGCAGCGGCTTTCTCACTGTCAAAATCAAAATATCATGTATGGAAAGCAGGCTTTTTATGCAGCTGATGGTTTTTATCCTTGCCCTTATCGTTATCGCGCTATTTTTCCTTCTGCGGCCCGGCCGCTCTTCAAAAGAGCAGCGCACCCCGTTTGAAGGCCGTAATTACGCCCACCGCGGCCTGTACGCCGCCGATCAGTCCATCCCTGAAAACTCTCTGCCCGCCTTTCAACGGGCGGCAGAAAAAGGCTATGGTATCGAACTGGACGTACAGCTCACCAAAGACGGACAGGTCGTCGTTTTTCACGACGGCCTTTTAGACCGCATGTGCGGCGCAGGGCTTGGGCGGCTGGAAGATCTTGATTTGAAAGACCTTCTGGCGCTGCGGCTGGCCCAAACAGAAGAACATATCCCGCTTTTTGCCGACGTGCTCAAAGCCGTGGGGGGGCGGGTGCCTTTGATCGTCGAGATCAAAACCACGGCGCGGTACGCCGAGCTCTGTGAAAAAACCCTCAGCCTGCTGCGGCAGGCGGGCGGCCCCTTCTGTATCGAGAGTTTTGACGTCCGCGCGGTGCGCTGGCTGAAAAAAAACGCCAAAGATGTTCTGCGGGGCCAGCTATCCTGCCGGATGCGTGAACTGAAAAGCATGCCTGCCGTGGGGGCGTTTTTTCTCTCGCGGCTGCTCTGCAACTTTTTGGGCCGCCCCCAGTTCATCGCCTATGGCACAGGCTCCGCGCCGGTGCTGGCGCGGCTGGCACAAAGCCTGGCCATGACGGTGGTGTGGACGGCCCACCCGCAGGACGACGCGGCTGATTTAGAAGAAACCTATGACGCCGTTATTTTTGAGCATTATCTTCCCCGCCCCCAATACGCCCCGGCCCCGGAGGAAAAACCGAACCGCTGAACCGCCGTTTTTAAGGCCTTGTCTTCCCACTTTCTGCACCGGCCCGCAGCGTTTTACCCGCCGCCCCTCTCTTTTTTCATCTCTCCCGGGCCGCTTACCAAAGGCCCTTCCGGGCGTCCGACAGGCCTTTGCATAAATTTTGTAAGTTCACACCGGCCCGCCTTGGCGTAGCCGGCGCTGACGGGTTTTCGTGATTTGTATAAATTTCCTCTGCGGCGGCCCGCCGGCGCAAAGCGCAAGGCCCCAGCCGGGCGACGGTGCTAGTGTGCCGCCCGGCCTTGATTTTTTTCAAAGTTTTGCCGCTTTGTCGTATTTTATGCTTTTTTGTAAAATATGTTTTATGGCGGCGGCTTTTCTTGCATTTTTTTAAAAAAGTGATAAGCTATAAATACACAAAAAAAGTATATTTAATTGCCTGAAAGGAATGACAGCGCTATGGAACTGAAAAACGCCAAACAAGCCGCCCCTGATATTTACTGGGTCGGGGTATTGGATAAAGATCTGCGGGTGTTTGACATCATTATGCGGACGGAATACGGCACCACTTATAACGCCTACCTTGTGCGGGGCAGTGAAAAAACCGCCTTGTTCGAGACCTGTAAAGCCCCCTTTTTTGAAGAGCATCTCGCCAAGATCCGCGAGATCTGCGACCCCTCTGAGATCGATTATATCGTTGTGAACCATACCGAGCCGGATCACTCGGGCAGCATTGAACGCCTTTTGGACTATGCCCCCCACGCGCAGGTAGTTGGCACCAATGCGGCCATCGGCTTTTGCAAAGAGATCGTCAACCGTCCTTTTTCCTCTATTGTGGTAAAAGACGGCGACACGCTGTCTCTGGGCGATAAGACCCTGCGTTTTTTGGCCGTCCCCTTTCTGCACTGGCCGGATACCATGTACACCTATCTGCCCGAATGCCAGGCCCTGTTCACCTGCGACAGCTTCGGCTGCCATTATGCCGACGACAGGGTATTCAGCGATCTGATAGACGGCGACTTTTTAGACGCCTACCGGTACTATTTTGACAACATCCTGGGGCCATATAAGCAGCCCCATATGATAAACGCCTTAAATAAAATCAAAGATCTCGATATCCGGCTCATCGGCAACGGGCACGGCCCGGTGCTGCGCGGCGCGGCTATTGAAAAATACATCTCGCTTTACCGCGCATGGAGCGAGCCCCAGCCCAAAAAAGAAAAAAGTGTGGTCATCGCCTATGTGTCGGCCTATGGCTATACGGCAGCCCTTGCGCGTGAGATCGCCGCGGGCCTCGCTGAAGAAGGCGTGAAAGACGTCTCCCTGTTTGACCTGACCGAGACGGGGGAGGAACCGGCGCTGAACGCGCTGAAAAAAGCCGACGGCATGCTGTTTGGCAGCCCGACCATTTTAGGCGACAGCCTGCCGCCCATAAACCGCCTTTTGTGCGGGCTCAACCCTACCATCGATAAAGGCAAAAAAGCGGGGGCCTTCGGCAGCTACGCCTGGAGCGGCGAAGCCGTGCCAAACCTCGAGGCGCGGCTTCAAACCATGAAATTCGCGCTGCCGGTGCCCGGCTGCCGCGTCCGTTTAAAACCCAGTGCCGAACAGCTGGCCGGCGCGAAAGAGTTCGGCCGTCAGTTTGCGGCCGCGCTGTAACGGCTTGACAGAAAAGCCTGAAACGCCTATGATGAAAAAAAGTGAGGTGCAGCTATGAAACAGCAAATCAAAACGGAAAATGCCCCAGCCGCCATCGGCCCTTATTCACAAGC
>JAUNTE010000202.1 GCA_030538855.1 Oscillospiraceae bacterium | reverse complement strand
GGCTGCAAAAGAGCAGGCCTCGCTGCCGGTATTGGTGAGCATGACTTTTGAAGAGAACGGCCGGACGTTTACCGGATGCAGCGTTGAGGCCATGGCCCTGCTGCTGGAGGGGCTGGGGGCGGACGCCGCCGGGATCAACTGCAGCCTTGGGCCGGATGAGATCTACCCGTTGGCAAAACGTCTGTGCGCAGCCACAAAGCTGCCGGTTTTCATCAAACCTAACGCGGGCCTGCCCGACCCGGCCACAGGCGCTTATCAGATAGGGCCGGAAGCTTTTGCGGAAAGTATTGCGCGGTACGCGCCGTTGGGCATGTGTATGGCTGGCGGCTGCTGCGGCACAACGCCGGAATATATCCGGGCGCTGCGCAGGATATTTTGGGATAAAAAGCCTGTGAAGCGAAAATATATGCCCCAAAGCGCGGTATCCACCGCCACCCGGCTGGTAAAAATCGACGATGTGACCGTCATCGGCGAACGCATCAACCCCACGGGTAAAAAACTGATGCGGCAGGCGTTACAGGACGGCGATATGGGATATATCCTGCGGCAGGCCGTCTCACAGGCCGACGCAGGGGCGCAGGTACTGGATGTGAACGTGGGCGCGCCCGGCATCGACGAAAAAACAGTGCTGCCCCGTGTGGTGAAACAGGTGCAGGCGGTGACTGACCTCCCCCTGCAGCTGGATTCATCAGACCCGGCCGCGCTGGAGGCCGCGCTGCGCGTGTATAATGGCAAACCGATCGTCAATTCCGTCAACGGCAGCGCAAAGGTGTTGACGGCGATACTGCCGCTGGTGAAAAAATACGGCGCCGCCGTAGTGGGGCTGACTTTAGATGAAAAGGGCATCCCCGAAAAAGCCGACGAGCGCTTTGCCATTGCGCGGCGGATTTTAGAGGCGGCGCAAAGCTATGGCATACCGAAAGAGGACGTTTATATCGACTGCCTGACGCTGACGGCCTCGGCCCAGCAGGCGGCGGTGATGGAGACCCTGCGCGCACTGGAACGGGTGAAAAAAGAATTAGGGCTTAAAACGGTACTGGGCGTTTCAAATATCAGCTTTGGCCTGCCTGACCGTGAACTGCTGAACCACAGCTTTTTATTGATGGCCATGCACAGCGGGCTTGACCTGCCTATCTTAAACCCCAATGTGGAAAGTATGATGGACGCGGTACGCGCTTTTCGGGTGCTGGCAAACCGTGATGAACAGGCGGCGGCATATATCGAGGCATATCAAAATTTGCCGCCCAAAGCCCCGGCTGCACCAACAGCCGCCCAGCCGCCTGTACCGAAAGAGGAGGGCGAAATCCATCCTTTGATACTGGCCGTCAAAAAAGGGCTGTGCGATGAAGCGGCGCAGCTGACGGCCCGCCTGCTTGAGACGGAACCCCCGATGCAGGTGGTGGACGGCTATCTCATCCCGGCGCTGGATATCGTGGGGAATGCGTTTGAAAAAGGAACGCTTTTTTTACCGCAGCTGTTGCAGGCTGCAAACGCGGCGCAGGGGGCCTTTGACAAGGTGAAAACAGCCTTATCCCAAAGCGGCGGGGCGGATACGGCGGGAAAAGGGCCGGTCGTCGTCGCCACCGTGCAGGGCGATATCCACGACATCGGAAAGAATATCGTCCGTGTGATACTGGAGAATTACGGATACCAGGTGATCGATCTGGGCCGCGACGTGCCGGTTTCAGCGGTGGTACAGACGGCAAAAGAGACTGGAGCCCCGCTGGTGGGGCTTTCGGCTTTGATGACAACCACCCTGAAAAGCATGGAGGAGACCATCGCCGCGTTGCGGCAGGCGGGCTGCCACTGTAAGATCATGGTGGGCGGTGCGGTGCTGACGCCGGATTATGCCCTGCAGATCGGCGCCGACTACTATGCGAAAGACGCGAAGCAGTCGGCCGATATTGCCAAGCAGGTGATCGGCTGAAAAGGCGGGATGATAAAAATAGCCGCAGCAAAGCAGAGGCTGCTTTTTTGGCCAATCGCCCGGCTGCCGCAATAGCTGCGAGGGGCAGGGCCATTGAGAAAGAAGGATTTTGATAGGAGAAATTGAATGAGTAATCGTATTGAAAATTTAGGCGACTATAATAAAGCCAGAATAGATTTGCAGGAGGCGGGAGGAAGTTTGAGTAGACTTTATGATAAAATTGGAACAACGGCTGTTATGAAAGCTGCTCCAGTGCTTATGCTTGCGGGTGCAGGAATGCTGTACATAGGCCAGAAGTGTGTTCGGTTTTTCAAAAAGCGAAAAGAGATGATAAAGGATGAACCAGAGCTGAAAAAACAATTTGCTGAAGCAGTCGAAACTGAAACTGTGAAAAGTATTGGTGAAAGAGATTTGTGATACCTGTTTGCTCTTGAATTGTAAATAAAGCGTAAAATAAAGTATGAATAAATATAGCTATGAAAACTCATAAAAATCAATCAAATACTTAACAATTATGGTATAGCCGCAGGGAGTTTGAATAACAGCCAGAGAAGGAAAACGCTGCGATTAAGGCTTATGCTTGGCTGTCACACTGTAAAAATCTGAAAAGTTTCGCTTCTCCTGCTCCGAAATGAAAAGGGGCCCGCCAGCTTCGCTGGCGGGCCCCTTTTCAAAAGCAGATTTAAGGGGGGACGCGGGTAACCGCATATTTTCAGCAGGGCATATCATAACACCAGCGCAGCCGGTGTGCAAGAACAGTGAGAAACTGCATGACATAGGGCCGCTCGCCGGGGGCGCAGTCAGGGAAAAGCCGTTTCATCAGTTCAGGGTCTGCGTTTTGGGCGATATGCTCCAGCACGTAGCGGATGCGCTTCTCAATAGAGGAGACGGGGCTGCGGTTGCGTTTAGCGATTTCGGGGTAAAGGCGTTTGGTGGCCATGGTCCTGTAAGACGGATTCTCTAAAAGCAGGCTGACGCCTGTGACGATATGCTGATATCCCATATGGTTTGCGGGGGCCTGCAGCGTCGCCAATAATTGATGCAGGCTGCGCTGCACCTGTTCACAGTACGGCGTAAAGACACGGGGCGTTTTTAAAAAGTAATTGATCTCATGCAAAATCGCCTTTTCGTCCAGCGGACGCAGAAAGTAAAAAGAAAAGTTTCTGTCCTGCATCAACTGAAAGATCTCTTCGCGCATCAAAGAACCAAAAGCAAAAAAATGGATCAGGCGTGAAGGTGTCAGGCTGCCGTTTAAAACAGCCTCGTCGTAGCGGTATTTCAGTTCAAGCGCGCTGAACTGAGGAAGAAACAGCTCCAGCAGGGCAGCGTCGGGCATAAGGCGGCGGATCATCTCCATAGCCAACGGCCCATTTTTGGGGCCGAAAATAATTTTGATCTGATAGGGCTCGGCGGCCTGCTGATAGAGTTTGATACGCAGCGGGTCGTCTTCCGTAATAAAAAGAGAATAAGGTCTCACAGAGGGCCGCCTCCTTTCTTTTCAATATGCCGCAGAGGCTCTTGCGTATCGAGACAGGGCGAAAGCGGTAATCGTGTAAGAACAGAAAACGCTATGCCGGCTTTCTGACACCTCAATAGTAATGGTTTTTTTATGATTTTGCAAGACGACGAAAATTTATGACGAAAAAAGACGAAAAACAAAGAAAGCCGGCCGCGCTTTGCTGTGTTACACTGGAAAGCAGGGGGTGGGAAATATGAAGCGTATTTATAAGTTACCAAATATTCCTGCTGAAGCACAGCTGTATATGTATAAACAAAAAGAGGAAACCTTGGAGGTGCTGCGTCAGACGGCAGAAAGATTGGGGCCGAAAGAAGCAGCGGCCTTAAAAGCCGCCGCCAAAAAACTGAAAAAGTTATAAAGGCGGCGCTTGCTTTCCTGTTTCAGCACGGATATAATGATACCCACAGAAAGAGGCGAGCTTATGCAGGATATCAAAAAAATCATACAAGACCAGCGGGAGTGGTTTAACAGAGGAAAAACGCTGCCGCTTGAGGTGAGAAAAGCGGCGCTGCTGCGGCTGAAAAACGAACTGGAGGCGCAGGAAGTACACCTGGAAGAGGCGCTGGAAAAAGATTTGGGGAAAAGCCCGTTTGAAAGTTATCTCAGCGAGATAGGGCTGATAAAAGAAGAGCTGAATTATCAGCTGAAAAATATGAACAGGCTGGCGAAGCGTATAAAAAAAAGAACGCCCGCCCATCAGTTTTTTGCCTCCAGCTGCGTCCGGCGTATGCCTTATGGCGTCGTGCTGATTATGAGCCCGTGGAATTATCCATTCATGCTTACGATGGAGCCACTGGTAGAC
>JAUNTE010000201.1 GCA_030538855.1 Oscillospiraceae bacterium | reverse complement strand
ATATAAAACTTTTATGGAGAAAACCCGGCTGGAGCTGGAGGTGATACCCGGAATCGTACGCTGCAAAGATTGCGGCAAAGAGTTTAACGCCATGGCGCATGACCTTGCCTGCCCGTGCTGCGGCAGCCGGGAGATGGAAATACTCAGCGGCAATGATTTTATGATTAAAGAGCTGGTGTGCCGGTAACGGCGCGCCGGGGCTGTAAAATCGAAAGAAGGAATGGAACATGTTTGTCTTTGCGGAAAATGTCCCAACGATTTTAGTGTTGTTGGTTTGGCTTGGCGTGTTTGTAAGCCTGTTTGCTTTGAACGAGGTCACCCGCAGGTTCAAGTGGGTTGGCTTCGGCGCGTTCGTCGTATTGCCGGTGGTGCTCACTGTCCTATGGCTCACCGTGTTCAGAGACACGGCCTATATGGATTGGTTCCATCTGTTCAAGGTGTATTCTTCAACCCTGGGCTGTATCGGTTTTTGGTGCATCCGCCATATCAAAGGGCTGGCGGGCAAAAAGTGGGCGCTGGCTTTCCCACCGCTGATTTTGGCCATCAATATTTGTGAAGCCGTTATCCGGGATTTTGAGATCGGCAGTTACGCGAAACCCGTGATGGAATACCTCAACAATCAGGTGCAGTATTTTATCGGCGGCTCATGGAACTGGATGAACGGCGTGGCGGGCATTTTGAATATTCTTACCATTTCAGGCTGGATCGGTATCTGCATCCGCAAAGCCACCAAAAAAGATGGCAGCAGGGATATGCTTTGGCCGGATATGCTGTGGTTTTGGATCATCGCCTATGATTTATGGAATTTTGCCTATACTTACAACTGTCTGCCCACCCATGCGTGGTACTGCGGGGTTGCCCTGCTGCTGGCGCCTACCCTATGCGCATTTACAGTGGGAAAAGGCGCGTGGCTGCAGCATCGGGCCCATACGCTGGCGCTGTGGTGCATGTTTGCGCAGACGTTTCCCGCATTTCAGGACGCCAGCCGGTGGATGGTGCATTCCACCTCCAGCAAAGCGATCGCACAGGCGGCCGTCAGCCAGGGGATACTGGCCGCAGACGGCGTGACGGTTTTGGTACAGCCGGGCATTTATGAAGTGGCTGCGGCCTCTCCTGATACGACCGCGCTGTTTATCGTCAGCCTGCTGGCGCTGCTGGCGAACGCAGCGGTGTTTGCCTACATGCTGTACCGGATAAAAAAGACGCGCCGCAACCCGTATACGCAGGAGCTTTATACCGATTTGAAGGCATATAAGGATATCAAAGCGTTGGCGGAATAAACGTTTTTATGAAAGCAGCCGTGAAGGAAAAGGTCACGGCTGCTTTTTTTGCGATAAAAACCTTTGCAGGAAAAAGCGGAAGAAGAGCTGTGCTTTGGGTGAGGCAAATGACCGCCGCAGTTAAAGTGAGGCCCGCCGGCGCGGCAGGGGTGGTTACAGGCAAAATAGATAAACAGAAAAGTGCCCGGGCTTGAAAGGAGGAAGCCGCGGCAGCCGCGCGGAGGGCGGATCGCTTTATAAATGCTTTTGTGCCGCAGCCGTGGCAGGGCGCAGATGCGCGCGCAGAAAAGCGCCTGCGGCCGGTTTTGTTAAAAGGGAAAGGGGACCTCCTTGGGCGTTTTTCTTTTTTTATCTGCCCTTTTGTGGTATACTGAAAAAGATAAAGAAAGGCGGAGACGGAATATGGCGATATGGAACGAGATGGAATGTGAATATACCGTGACCCCTGAGGTGTCTGATTTTAATGAAAATAATCTTTTGAAGCCCCACGCCTATCAGATATTGATTGGCCGCGCGGCGGAGGAACATCTCAACCGGGTGGGGCTGAATGTGGATACCATTATGCCGCTGGGCTATGCATGGGCGCTGGTATCGCTCTCAGTTGAAATAAAAAAACAGCTGCGCTGCCCACAGCCGCTTTTGGTGCATACCTGGCACGCGGGGAGAAAAGGCCCATATTTCCGCCGGGAATTGGAATTTAAGGACCAGGCCGGTGAGACAGTGTTTGTGGCGGCCACTTTTTCAGTGTTGTTTGATTTAGGGGAAAGAGCCGTCTATCATAAAAAAGAGCTGCCTTTTTTATTGGGAGAGCCGACGGAAAAAATATTGCTGGAGGCCTCGCCCGCAGGAAGAAAGGCTTTTCGTAATTTGGAATATCAGGTTGTGGAGGAGCGGGTCTCACGTCCCAGTTATCTGGATTGCCTGGGCCATGTGAACAATTGCAGGTATGGAGAATTTGCCTACGATGCGCTGCGCCCGGACCAATATGAAAAGCTGGAAAATTTAAAACGTATGGACGTCTATTTTATTTCAGAACTGCGCCGCGCAGACCGTTTTACCGTATTGCGGGCGGATATGGAGCAGGCCGCCGTGATACGCGGCGTACGGACATAAAAAGAGGAGACCGCGTTCGAGATCAAATTTGACTTTTAAAAAAAGCTTGACAAACTGCCCGGCACATGCATATAATAAATCAGCAAACCGATGAGGTGGAGATAAAACCGGATGCGCACGTATAGAGAGCCGGGGCAAGGTGGAAGCCCGGACGGAATGCGGCCGGGCAAATGGACCACCGAGGGCGCGGGGAACGGCTATGGCCAAGTATCACGCGACGCAGTACCAGCGTTATTGGGTAAAGGATGTGTTGGCATCCGTTGAGCGGGCGCGATTATGCGCCAAGCAAGGTGGCACCGCAGGTTTATTGCACCTGTCCTTGATTATTTCAAGGACAGGTGTTTTTTATTTTATCAATTTTATGAAAAGAGGAAACGATTATGAAAAAGCATATAAAAAAGATGGCGGCTTTCGCGCTTGCCGCGCTGTTCTGCGTACTGTGTTTCAGCGCCTGCGGCGCAGAGAACAGTTCTCAGCCCGAAAGCCAAAACAGCGCCCCGGGCGCAGCTGGGGACGGTACGCTTCGTATCGGCGTGGTGCAGTATATGCAGCATCCTTCGCTTGACGAGATATGCGCGGCGTTTCAGAACGAGATGGAGATGCTCAGCGGCGGCAGCGTGATAATAGAGGTGAAAAACGCGCAGGGCGAGATGAGCAATGTCAACAGCATCTGCCAGAACTTTGCCGGGCAGGGCATGGACATGATCGTGGCGATCGCCACCCCCGCGGCGCAGGGGGCGGTGGCCACCGCGCCGGAGATACCCGTTGTTTTCAGCGCCGTGACCGACCCGGTGGACGCCGGACTGATGAGCGACCTGCAGAAGCCGGACGGCAATGCGACCGGCACCTCGGACGCTATCCCGGTAGACCGGATATTTGATTTGGCGAAGGAACTGACCCCCGATGCGAAAAACTTTGGCCTGATCTATAACGCCTCTGAGCCGAACAGCCTCTCGGTCATCGCCCAGACAAAAACATATCTGGAAGCGAACGGATACACTTATCAGGAGGTCACCGTGAACAACAGCAGCGAGGTGGCCCAGGCAGCGCAGAGTATGGTGGGTAAAAATGTGGACGCGGTGTTTGTGCCTATCGACAACACTGTGGCCTCAGGCATGCGGGTACTGGCAGACACGGCCACAGAGGCGGGCATCCCGGTATATGTGGCGGCCGACAGTATGGTGGCGGACGGCGGCCTTGCCACGGTTGGCGTAAATTATACCCAGCTTGGCAAACAAACCGCACAGATGGCCTATGACGCGCTGAACGGCAAAGCGATCGCCGATATGCCGGTACAGGTGCTGAATGAATACGCGGTAGCGGTAAACAGCGAGACGGCGGCGGCTTTGGGTATTGACGTCAGCGCCTATGAGAAATGATATTTTAAGTGAGGAGCTTTCACGATGAGCTGGATTTCTTTTTTTGGCGCGCTGGAACTTGGGCTGATCTACAGCCTGGTGGCGGTATCGCTGTATGTCTCGTACCGGATATTGAATATCGCTGACCTTTCTGTGGACGGCACTTTTCCGCTTGGCGCCGTGGTTGCGACGATGCTTACCACGGCGGGGCATCCGGTTATAGGCCTGGTGTGCGGGCTGCTGGCGGGTATGGCGGCGGGCTTTGTCACCGCTGCCCTGCAGACATGGCTGAAAGTACCCTCCATTTTGGCGGGCATCATCACCATGACGGCGCTTACAAGCGTCAATTTGATGATTACAGGCGGGGTGTCCAATCTTCCTATAGCCAAAAACGATGAAACCGTTTTTACCCTGGCGCAGCGTCTGGTGGGCAACCGTTACGCGGCTTCGCTTTTGGTACTGGGCGTTTTGGCGGCGGTTTTTGCGGCGGTGCTGACTGTGTTTTTTCGCACCAA
>JAUNTE010000200.1:3417-4269 GCA_030538855.1 Oscillospiraceae bacterium | reverse complement strand
CGTACTAAACATAACCGATCTCTCCACCGCCCGGTTGTTCCCTCCGCCTGTTTTTTTATTGTATGCAGCTATATTACTTCTGCTTTAAAATATTTTTTCGCCGTCTGCCGTTTACATACTTGACAATAGGCGCACAATAGTATAACATATGAACAGATGTTCATATGTTATATCAAAGGAGGGATGTCTTTTGGGCGATACAGAACAGTGCGGTTATCTGTTTGTACATCAGGACACGATCAAAAAAGTGATGGCAGATATGCCGCCCGATGAGACTTTATATGATTTGGCCGAGCTTTTTAAGGTATTCGGAGATTCTACCCGCGTAAAAATATTATACGCCCTGTTTGAAGCAGAATTATGCGTCTGCGATATGGCGCAGCTGCTGGGCCTTACCCAAACTGCGGTCTCACATCAGCTGCGCGTACTGAAAAATAATAAACTGGTGCGCTTTCGCCGCGATGGAAAAACGGTTTTTTATTCCCTGTCGGACGACCATGTCCGCCGTATTATCGGCCAGGGGATGGAGCATATTGAAGAATAACGGAAAGGATGCGTTTTCTTATGAAAAAAACATTCAAGCTGCGTGACCTCGACTGTGCAAATTGTGCGCAGAAGATGGAGGACGGCATCAAAAAAATCGACGGCGTGCAGAACGCCACCGTCAGCTTTTTGACCCAAAAGCTTACCCTTGAGGCGGAGGACGCAAATTTTGACGCGATACTAAAAAAAGCGGTAAAAACCTGTAAAAAGATAGAGCCCGACTGCGAGATCATTGTATAACCGTTTTGCGCATATCACCCAGGCTGAAGCATCGCGCTCGTTTTCTATCTTTTTAAGACGATTTTCAAA
>JAUNTE010000200.1:0-3407 GCA_030538855.1 Oscillospiraceae bacterium | reverse complement strand
ATCATGTCGAAAAAGCACAAAAAGATGTTGGCCCGTATCCTTTTATCCGCGCTGTTTCTCGCAGCCGCGCTGCTTTTGAACACAGAAGGCTACTGGCGGCTGGCGGCCTATCTCGTCCCTTATCTCATTATCGGCTGGGATGTACTGTGGCGGGCTGTTCGCAATATTCTGCACGGTCAGGTTTTTGATGAAAACTTTTTGATGGCGTTGGCCACCGCCGGAGCCTTCGCCACCGGCGAATATCCCGAAGCCGTGGCCGTCATGCTCTTTTACCAAGTTGGCGAGCTTTTTCAAAGTTATGCGGTCGGGCGTTCACGCCAGTCTATCGCGTCGCTGATGGACATCCGGCCGGATTACGCCAATCTTGAACAAAACGGCGAACTGATAAAAACTGACCCCGATGAGATCTCGGTTGGGCAGACCATTGTTGTCAAAGCCGGAGAAAAAATCCCTCTTGACGGCGTCGTGCTGGAAGGCGCCTCCAACATTGACACCGCCGCCCTGACAGGAGAGTCTCTCCCCCGTGCCGTACAGCCCGGCGACGACGTCATCAGCGGCTGCATCAATCAAAACGGCCTGCTGCGGGTACGCGTCACCAAAGCTTTCGGTGAATCCACCGTTTCAAAGATCCTTGACCTTGTTGAAAACTCCAGCAGCAAAAAGGCAAAGGCTGAAAATTTCATCAGCAAATTCGCCCGTTATTATACCCCCGCGGTCGTGCTTTCAGCCGTTCTGCTGGCGGTACTGCCGCCGCTTGTACTTGGCGGAGCATGGGGAGAATGGTTACACCGCGCGCTTATTTTTCTTGTTATCTCCTGTCCCTGTGCGCTGGTCATCTCGGTGCCTCTCAGCTTTTTCGGCGGTATCGGGGGCGCTTCCCGTCAGGGCATTCTGGTCAAAGGCGGCAACTATCTTGAAAGCCTTGCGCAGGCAGAAATCGTGGTGTTTGATAAAACCGGCACACTCACCAAAGGAGTGTTCAACGTCACCGCCATCCATCCCGGCCATATTTCAGAGGCCAAACTTTTAGAGCTGGCAGCGCTGGCTGAAAGTTATTCCGATCATCCCATCTCCCGTTCTTTAAAAGAAGCTTACGGTCCCACGCCGGATACCTCCCGTGTCTCTGACGTTGAAGAACTGTCGGGACACGGCGTGCGGGTAAAAATCGACGGCGACGCCGTCTGCGTCGGCAACGACAAGCTGATGGAGGAGATCGGGGTAAAATGGCATCCCTGCCACCATGTGGGCACTACCGTCCATGTTGCGGTAAACGGCGATTACGCCGGGCATATCGTTATTTCTGACGAGGAAAAGCCCGATGCAAAAAAGGCGGTCGCAGCGCTGAAAGCGCTGGGCGTCAAAAAAACCGTTATGCTGACGGGAGATTCCCGCGCTGTGGGAGAAAGCGTGGGCGCGCGTCTGGGGCTGGACGAGGTTGACGCGGAATTGCTGCCCGCCGGTAAGGTAGAGCGGGTAGAGCAGCTGTTGGCGCAAAAAAGCAAAAACGGAAAGCTTGTATTCGTGGGTGACGGTATCAATGACGCGCCTGTTCTCTCCCGTTCCGACATCGGTATCGCCATGGGGGCCATGGGCTCCGACGCCGCGATCGAAGCGGCGGACATCGTACTGATGGACGATCAGCCCTCTAAAATCGCGTCCGCCATCCGCATTTCTCAAAAAACGCGGCGCATTGTCTATCAAAATATCGTCTTCGCGCTGGCTGTCAAACTGCTGGTGCTGGTGTTGGGCGCTTTAGGCTATGCCAACATGTGGGAAGCTGTCTTCGCAGACGTCGGCGTCTCGGTACTGGCGATCCTCAACGCTATGCGCGCTTTAAAAAGCCCCCCTGCCAATCAGCCGCAAAACCCGGATACACCTTAAAGTCAACCTTTCACCAATTATCCTCAATTCAAAAGGAGAAAAAATGGAAAACAAATCTCCCTCTGTTATCGATCTGCTGATCGAGGCCCATGCCGGGCTGGAACGCCAGGGCCCCGGCAGCCCTGAGATGACGCGTAAGGCGTTAGGGTTTCTTGATGATCTTGAGCAAATTTCTCTCACAGCCGATTTAGGCTGTGGAAGCGGCGGTCAAACCATGGTTTTGGCACAGCACCTCAGAGGAACCATCATCGGCCTCGATCTTTTTCCCAGGTTTATCCAGGCGTTTCATGAAAATGCCCAAAAACAAAATCTTGCCGGCCGGGTAAAGGGCGTTACCGGCTCTATGGACGATTTGCCTTTCGACAAAGAATCGTTCGATTTGATCTGGTCAGAGGGCGCTGTGGACAATATCGGCTTTGAAAAAGGCCTTGCCCACTGGCACGGGTATCTTAAAAAGAACGGCTACGTCGCTGTCACCTGCCCCTCTTGGTTCACAAGCCAGCGTCCCCCCATCGTTGAAAAGTTCTGGTCAAACGCCGGAAGCCACCTGGACCCGATCGGACACAATATTGATATTTTGCAGCAGTGCGGCTATCAGTTTATCGCCTCTTTCATCCTGCCTGAAACCTGCTGGACAGATCACTATTACATCCCCCGCGAGGCGGCACTCCAATCGCTTTTAAAAAAATATAACGATGATGAAACCGTAAAAGCCTTTGTTGCAGAAAACCGGGATGAAGTGGCGCTGTATGAAAAATATAAACAGTATTACGGTTATGTCTTTTATATCGGCAAAAAAGTATAGAAATAAAAGGCGTTGGCTGAAGCTTTGAGAACGGCAAATAAAAAGGCACGTCTTGCGCCGCAGTTACGGGAAGCGAAAAAACCTCTCACTTTTCTTTTAAAAGGTTCCCCTTATCGCCCTAAAAAGCTGAGGGCCCGCAGCGCCTGCGGCCAGCATCCCAAATTTATTTTTGTTAGGTAATATCTGAAAAAATTTTTTCTCTCTGCGCAAAAAGTCAGCGCGGTCTTTCATAAGGCCGCGCTGACTTTTATTTATCTGTATAGTATGCCTTACCACGCTTTTCAGGATAAAAACTGCTGAAAGCGGAACATGCTGCGCCTATCATGCGCATTGTGTATATTTCTTTTTTCTATCGATACACAAGACACAAGTTACTGCTTTGCGGCACCTTCGACGTCCAATCCCGTGAGGGCTCCGTTTTCATCCCTTATCGCATATATTGTGATACTGCTATCCTGAAAAGGGCCAAAGAAATGTTTTATTTGTTTATCCTCAAAATAGCCCACAAGCTCACCGTTATAATAAAGGCGGTCGCTCTCTTTGTCATAGGTCAAACCGTAAGGCTGGTAAACTTCATATGCCTCTGCAATTTGCCGCTTTACCATTTCCTCTATATCACCATTGCTTATACCGCCATCAATATTGATTATCAATTCATTCCCAGCGGTTTTCATCGACGGCGTCCTATCTGAAAACTCCTCTTGGGTAAAAGCTTTCACCC
>JAUNTE010000199.1 GCA_030538855.1 Oscillospiraceae bacterium | reverse complement strand
ATCCGTCTCCTCTGTGCCGAGGCCAAACGCTGGCATACCGCGTCTGTATGCGTCAACCCCTGCCATGTGCCATTGGCGGCTTCTCTGCTGCGGGACAGCGGGGTGGCCGTCTGTACCGTCGTGGGCTTTCCCTTAGGCGCCTGCGCCAGCAGCTGCAAGGCTTTCGAGTCGGCGCAGGCCGCCGAGGACGGCGCGGCCGAGTATGATATGGTCATCCCGATAGGCGCGCTGAAAAGCGGAGACCTCAAAACGGTTGAAAAGGATATCGCCGCCGTGCGCGGGGCCGTGGACGGCGTGCTGAAAGTCATCGTCGAGGCCTGCCTGCTGACGCCGCGTGAAAAGCGCCTTGCCTGCGACATCGTCTGCGCCAGCGGGGCCGACTATATCAAAACCAGCACCGGATTTTCGGCGGGCGGCGCAACCTTTGAGGACGTGGCCCTTTTTGCCGAATGCTGCCGGGGCCGCTGCCGCGTAAAGGCGGCGGGAGGCATCTCGTCCATCCATGATATGGAACGTTTTATCGCGCTGGGGGCAGACCGTCTCGGCACCAGCCGCGCCATCCGTTTGTTTGAAGAGGCCGGGGCGCTTCCTGAATAGGCATCGCTGTCTGACCTTCTATTGGCGCACACCTTGCTTTTCTTTGCGCCGCTTGCTATAATATTTGTCGTATTCTGAAAAAGGAGGCGTTTTTTTGCTCAGTGCAGAACATCTGCGGGTGGTCTTTGGCCGTCACACCGTTCTAAAGGACGTCTCTTTCTCTCTTCCCGCCGCAGGCTGCCTTGGGGTGGCCGGGCCAAATGGGTCGGGTAAATCCACCCTGCTGGCGGTTCTCAGCGGCGCGCTTTCTCCCAGCGGCGGCAGGTGCGTGCTGCCCGCCGGGCGGCCCGCCTTCGTACCGCAGAGCCCAGCCCTGTTTGAGGATTTGACAGTGGCTGAAAACCTGGCCCTCTTCGCCAAACTCAGCGGCCGTAAAACGCCCTATGACACCCGCCGTCTGCCCCTGCAAACAGGCGACTTTTTAGAAAAACGGGTATCTCGCCTCTCGGGCGGCATGAAAAAGCGGGTGAGCATCGCCGCAGCCCTGCTCGGCGATCCCTGCGCCCTGCTGCTGGACGAACCCTGCGCCGCTCTGGATATCGTGCAGCGCGACGCCCTGCTGGAACTGGTGGACCAATGCAAAAAACAGATTCCCGTCGTCTATGTGGGCCACGATTACGGAGAATTGAGCCGGGTGGCGGATACGCTTCTTCTTTTAAAAGACGGGCACTGTCTGTGCTGCGCCCCCCGCGCCGATTTTCCCTCGGGGGCCGACGGCCTGGAGAACGCCGTGCGCGGGATACTGGCGGACGCCGCCGTTTAAACGGTGTTTTTGCCGTTATATATGATGAAAACAACACAAAGGGCGATGCCCTTTTAATGAAAAGTGAGGTATATCATGAACGAAGAAAATCAAAATCCTGAACTGAACGCCTCCGGCGCGGCGGATCTTCCCAAAGAGCCCGTGCAGGACGTGCAGCCTTCCCCGGCGGGTACGGTAGCCGTGGACATACAGCCCCAACCTGCGCCTGTGCAGCCCTCGCCGGCAGCCGAAGGCCTTATCCCCGCCCCAGAGGGTTATATCCCCGCGCCTACGCCGAAAAAGCATTCTCTGCTCTGGCTGTGGATCACACTGCCCGTCCTCGTCGTGGTACTGGTGGTCCTCCTCGTTTTATTGCTTTTAAAGCCCGGCGGCCCCAGCTTCTCTTCGTCGCCGGACGCCTACCTTTCCCGCGCCATCGTCAACACCGGCAGCGCTTTGGCCGAGAGTTTTTCCGATTCTCCTTTTGCCGCCATGGCCGCCAGCTGTCAAGAGCTGAAAGACCTCAACGTCAAGCTGGATTTTCTTGCCGATTTTGAAGAACTTGGCGGCGATTCACTGCGTTTCTCCCTTGAGGAAGGCGTCAATTTCACGCAGCGGACAATCTTGGGCAGCCTTTCTATAGAAGGCGCCGGCCAAAAAATCGACATGGCGGCTTACGGCGATGAAAACGACGTTTTAGTGCAATTGGCCAATACCGGCTGGAAGGGATTTTCTCTGGACAGTTTTCAAGAGGATTTTGAAAACTCCATCTTCTTCCCCGGCAGCGGGTCTGCATTTGAGTTTTCCCACGCCGAAGCGGCTGATTTGATAGAGTCCACCTCGTTGATACGTTCGCTTTGGGCTTCTTTGGATGAACAGCCGGTCGCTGAACCCGCTGAACCCGCCGCCCCCGTAGACGCTGAAAAATTCTTTCACACTTTAACATCTGCCCTGCCCCAGCCGGATATCGGCAAAACCGCCTATACCTTTGCCGATCAGGAAAAGAACTATGATTCTTATACCTATCACCTTGCCAGTGAGGACCTCGCCCGTCTGGCGGACGCGTTTTGGGACGCTGTCGAAGCCGAGCCGCGGGTGAACGCGTTTTTTGACAATATGTTTGAAGGTTCTGACGAAGACCCGCGCGACAGCGCCGCATATGTCGCCCCTGACGTGGCATTTACGCTGACCGTCGCTTTTTATCAGGACCGTATGATCGCCCTGTCCTTTTTTGACGACGAGGGCCGTATCGACCTATTGCTTGGCGAAGACCCCGCCCGTTCTGAAGAAATGTCCTTTACTTTTGAGCTTGACGGGCAAAAGCTGGGCTCGATCACGCGCCGTCTGCAGCGGCCTTCCGGCAGCGAGGGCTTCTCAGATGTTTTTGCTATCACGATGTACGACGATCACAACGATGCGGAGACGATACAGGAGGTTTCGATCGGAACAAAATGGAACAAACAGGATAACGCCTTCTCATTGCTGATGGGCGTAACGGCCGAAAACACGCCGGTCCAGTTTTCTCTTGACGGCACGCTGAAGACAGACGGAAAAGGAAAAGGCTTTGCGCTGAACATCGACGAATTGTCAATGAAGCTGTTCACCATGAAGCAGGCGCTCCCCATCCACATGGGCCTCACCGTAGAGCCCGGCCAGAAAATCGTCAAGCCGGAGGGCGCCGTTCCCCTTTTCTCTATGACGGAAGAGGAAGCCTACGCATGGATGCAGTCGTTAAGCGAAGTGTGGATGCTTTCCTACACCACCGCCCCTGAATACGATGTATAAACGGGATCTAAAATTATTCGGGCGGGCACTCGTGCCCGCCCTTGCTGTTATGGTCTGTTTTTTGCTGCTGGCCGCCTGCGCCGCCCCCCTGGCGGCCAGCAGCGCTTCCGCGCAGTCCCAGCCCCTGCGCCTTACCATCGTCAACGAGGATGAAGACCCCCGTCTTGGGCAGCTTCTGCGCTACGCGGCGGGGGGCGGCCTTTTAGACGGGCTTTTACAAATAGAGTATCAAGACCGGCTGTCAGACGCCCTGCCGCTTTTGCGGCAGAACGCAACGGACGGCCTTTTGGTGTTGCCGCAGCGTTTTCTGCAGGCTTTTTTAAGCGGAGAAAACCTCTCGGCGCGTCTGATCACCTCGCTTTCGGCCCCGGCTGAAAACCTGATGCTCTCCCAGCTTGTCCCTGCGGCCGAAGAACTGCTTGAAACCGGGCAGGGCGGCGTATGGGCCGTGCTGCAGCTGCCGGGGGTACAGGCCCTCTCCGATGAAACCTATCAGGCGCTCTACCGCGACGTCAATTTTTCTCTGCTCACAGCCTGCCTGTCGGCGGCCCAAACCTATATCAAGGCGCAAAGCCTGCCCCTCGCGTGGACGCTTCTTTCCCTGACGTCCCATTATTTTCTCGTCTTTTACTGTTTCTTCGCGCTGCTTTCCGGCTGCTTTTTTGTACGTTTTTTTACGGCGGATAAAAGCTCCGGGCTGCTGCTGCGTCTCTCCTCTCTTGGGGTGGGGCCGGTCTCTTTTCTCTCGCCAAAGCTTTTGCTGTGCTTTTTTTATCAGCTGGCCCTGTGCGTAGGGGTATTTATCGCCGCAGGGGGCCTTCTCGATACGGTATGGACGTTTCAGGGCGTCTGCGGTATCGCGGCGTTTGCACTTTACAACGCGGCCCTGTGCCTGTTTTTGTTCACGGCGCTGGAGGCCCGCGGCGCCGTGTTGGGGCTGGTGCTGCTGGGCTTTGCGGGGCTGTTCTGCACCGGCGGTTTTTTGCCGCCCTCTTACCTGCCGGGCGTCTTCACCCATATCGGTATGTTTCTGCCCGCCGGGCTTTCGTACCGGCTGCTTGCGCCGCTATGCGGCGGCCAGGCCCCGCTATGGTGCCTACCCGCCGCCGCTGCCGCAGGCGCGGCATTTTTCGCCTGCGCCTGCGCCGCCCTGGCCCGCAAAAAA
>JAUNTE010000198.1 GCA_030538855.1 Oscillospiraceae bacterium | reverse complement strand
CGCCGTCCTCTTTATCCAAAGCCGTCACACCGGCCATCGGGTCAAACGAAGCGCCCAGCGTTACGCTCTGGTCTTTTACGCCTGAAAGCACCGGCGCCGCATTTTCCTCTACCGTAATAACCGCTTTGGCCGCCGTCTCTTTTCCCTGTGAATCCGTGACGCTGTAGGTCAAGGTATAGCTGCCCGCCTTCGAGGTATCCACGCTGCCGCTCACCGTGATCTTATCGGTCAGGTCGCCGTCCTCTTTATCCAAAGCCGTCACACCGGCCATCGGGTCAAACGAAGCGCCTACGCGGATACTCTGGTTTTTTACGCCTGAGAGTACCGGGGCCGCATTCTGCGGCGCTCCGCCGAATACTACCTGCCGGCTGATCTCAGCGCCCGTGGGCAGGATGCGCTGCACCAAAACGATGCTCTCAATATCCTCCAGCGAGACCTCGGCTGTTGAAGACCGCAGCTGAATGCTGATGGACACGCCCTGCGCGATGGTCTGATTGTCGTATACCGTGGCAAGGTCTACGATCGCCACGCCGTTTTGATTGGTGATCGTGCCGCAGCCGTAGCCCCCTGACGAAAGCGTCGCGCCGTTTTTCAGGGTGATATACAATTTCGGGTTTTTGATGCTCTCAGCCGCAAGCTCTATCAGTGACAGCACCTCGTTGGATTCATTTTTCGTCTCATTGTTTTTAATGGTGATCGCGTATCCCGCGCTGCGGGTCCACTCCTCCTCGTACGGCTCTACCGTGAAGGTAATGTCGATAGGGGTGGTCACGATCTCCTGCGCCGGCAGCGGCGCTGAACCGAACAGGCTCTCTTTCAGCACCTTTGTCAACTCGTCACGTTTTGTGCCGCTGGTGGCCTTATCCTGTGAGGCCATCCACGAGATACAGCCCCCCAGGCCGTTGGCTTTTACATAAGCCACTTTTTCACGAATAGAACGGGCGTTGTCGTAAGTAAAGAAAGCGCCGGTTGTTTTGCTGTACATATACGGGGCCTTCGCCACGTCGTCCCAGTACTCCTGCAAACCGCCGAAAGCGCCCTTCAGCTGGTCCAGCGCGTTATAACTCCACACGCCGCCCGCGCGGCCGCCCTCTCCGTCTTTCAGGGGGGCTTCGTTGGTAGCGCCGTAGCTCTCGGTTTGGTCGGCGTCTTTATTCACCTTTTCAGCTTTGCCGAAAAGCCCGGTGCCGTCCACGCCGCCGTCCACCTTCTGCCAGCCGCGGGTATAAAACGCGCACCCGATCACGATCTTATCCGCCGGGGCGCCCTGACTCAAAAGATATTTCACCGTGTCGTCCACCGAATATCCGGCGTCGGCGTACGGGTCGTCGGGGTTGGTGTACAGCGGGGTCTGATGTCCGCTGTATTCATCCCACGCGCCCCGCATGTCATAGGTCATCATATTGGCAAAGTCAACGATTTTAAACAGCTCGGGGATATCGATGCCGTTGTCCAATTTTGTTTTGGGGGCGGGCAGTGCCACAGATAATTCATAGGTCTTGCCCAGCTCTGCGCCCTGTTTATCCAGCGCGGCGCGCAGGTCTTTCAGCAGCAGGATATAATTCTGTTTGTCGGCGGGGCCGGCATGGGTGGTGCCCTCGTCGTTTTTATTGTCCACCAGGTCCGGGTCACGGTATTCGCCCGGATATTCCCAATCCAGATCGACAAAATCCATATTGGTATAACGGAGGAATTTCATTACATTCTCTACAAAGGCTGCGCGGGTGGAAGCCGAGGCCGCCACCACAGAAAAGTCGCCTGATTTTGACCAGCCGCCAATGGACACGCCGATCTTCAGGTTCGGGTTCTGGGCGCGCAGCTCCTGCATCGCGTTCAAAATACCCGCGTTGGGCGCGCCCCAGGTCACGCCCATGCCCACCGGCGCGCCGGTAGCGGCGTCCTTATCGGTAAATACCAGGTTGCCGCTGGCGTCAAAATCGAGAAACGCGAAGTTCAGGTGCGTCAGCTGGTCAGCCGGAATATCCTTGGGGTAATAGTTTTTCTGGCCGCCCCAGATGGACCAGTCTCCATAATACATGACGTTGCGGTAAGCGGGTTTTTCTGAGGCTGTCTGCTGTACAGAGGCCGCAAATACGGTGCCTGACAGCATCGTTACGGCCAGACAAAGCATCGTCAGGATACTGCACAGCCGTCTCAGATGGGTAGAACGTTTGCTGTTCATAATGATTTCCTCCTTTTTCTCTCTCCACTTTATCACTTCTCCATAAAATCCTTGCACATTTTTTATAAATTATGGAAAAGTTCAACAACTTTATTATAAAGCCTTTTTCTCGCTAAAACATATCTAAATTTGGTTTTTTTATGCAGATTTTGTTCAAAACCTTTTCGTGACGTATATTTTATCTCTTGTTGGTATATTTCTTGTTTTTTCCATAGCGTCATCCAGTTGTCATCGATATTTTTCGACATTTTGCGGCATAAAATATATTTTCGCAATAAAGTATCTTTTTAATGGACGAAACAGACTCTGTAATAAAAATTGAAAAATCCGCTGTATGTTACCCTTTCACCCGCAAGAGCCGAGAAGCTGCGCACTGAGACCGTCTTATGCTTTTGGCCTGTCCGCCGGTACAGTCTCAGCAAGCCCCCCGTTTTAACGCCGCAGCGGGCATTTACGGCTTTTGCGCCGCACGCTCCCTCGCAGGCATAAAAAAAACGTGCATCGGATGGACGGCACCGATACCCTCTGATAGGCGCACTTCTGCGCACAGGCGCAAAAAAGCGCGTTGGCGGCCAGCCCTTTCGGTTCCTTCACATCCCGCGTCCCTATACGCAGGCGTAAAAAGCCCATTGTTTTTTATCTTCCGCGCATCCTAAACACTCCCGTCCCTGTGCACAGATATAAAAAATCCTTTAGCGGCGAGGGCGAAGTTATCAGGCGCAACTACCCACCCCTGTGCAACATATAAAAAATATCTCCGGCCGCGAAAAAGCGGCCGGAGACGATCTTCTTATCTTTTATCTGTCCGCAGAGTGGCTTTGCCGCCGCCTGCGCTTTTATGAAAGGCCAGTTAAAGCAAACAACAGCCCGTTTCACCACGGCCAAAACCGTTTCTGCTCTGGCGCTGCCGCGGTTTTTTCAGGTTCTGCACGGCACAGGCCGGCGGCCCTCATTCCAAGCCGGCCTCTTTCGCTTTGCGGCAGGCCTCAAGCGCGTCCTGTAAGGTACCGGCCGTTACCAAAAAACGGCTGTTGTGGCAAAAGCGCAGGGTGGCGATACCGCTTGCCAGGGGCAGCTCTTCTTCTGAAAGGCCTGCCCACTGCGCGGGAAAAGGATACGGCAGGGTATGGTTCTGGTCGGCCCTGGGCACGCATTGGGCGCTGTAGCCGCCCCGCTGGCTGGGGTACACGACAAACTGCGCGGCGCTGCCTACAAGCACGCCCTTCCAGGGGGCGTAAGCCGGCATCGTCACCACGCCGTCCTCCATCCGCGCCAGCGCCTGCTGCGCCATATTGCGGGCGCGCACGGCCGCGGCAAGGCTCTCAAACCGTTTTGTTAAAATCGTCCCGGCAAAGGCCACTGCTTCGGCAAAACAGTCGTCGGCTGAAACTTCGCTGTCCCAGCAGGGGTTAAAGGTACCGATCAGATCGCCCAAAATATCGCCGCAGCCGGTATTGTCGTCCTTATCGATATGCTGAATAAACTTTTCATCGAAGCGGGCGGCTTCTTCCGCCAGCGCCTCAGGGGGCATAAAGGCCGCCAGCACCCGGGGGCCAAATTCACGCCAGATGAGGCCAAAAGCCGCGTAGGGGACGCCGTTCGGGCGTTTTTCAGCGTTTTGCTGGTGATGGTCAAACGGCCCAAAGCCGATGTCGTATACGATCCCCTCAAAATGCTCCGGCACCCGAAAGCCGCGCCGCACCGTCATAGCCGGGTTTAAAAAACGCAGCACCGCCGTGGCAAACACCTCGTCGGCATGAAATTTCCCCGCATGGGTAAACGCTTTGGATGGTATCTCGTACATAAAATTCCTTTCGCTTTCAACGCGCTTCATAATCAGCCGCAGGGCCGCCGCGCCGCGCGTGGTTCTACAGGCGTTCTCTTTTCTCTTTTGGCCGGCCAAAAATAAAACTTATCGCTGCGGCCCTATCCCTTTTCAGGCTGTTTTGCGGCCCGCGTTTTTATAAACGCCGCAAAAGAGACAAAATGAACTTTTATCACCTTCAGCCGCGGCATTATGGCTTTAAAAGCCCGTTTTTATCGGGGCCGCAAAAGGGCCCCTGCCCGGTAAAAGGCCTTTTTCAGCTCAACAGCATACGGTCGTTGGCAAATTCGCCGCCGCTCACCTGCTCAAATTTGTGCAGCAGGTCCTCT
>JAUNTE010000009.1 GCA_030538855.1 Oscillospiraceae bacterium | reverse complement strand
TGATATGTCCCCATATAAAAGCGGCTGCGTCAAAAGTTTGCACCCGCTCAGGGCATATCTGTTTTTGATCTGTTGGGCGGCTGTTTATATACCGGCGGTTTTGCCCCTGCCGTTTCCGTCCATCTTCTTCAGCGTATCGCCGCTTTTCGCAAAACGGGCCGTTTATCTTTCGTTCAGCGTCCTTTTTCATATGAAACAATAATTATTTTTATAAATGACGCCAAAGCGCGCACAGGCAAATGATATTTGCCCTTACACCGTTATATTTTTATGCGCCGTCCCTTTTTTTACAGATGGTTTCCCCGGCGCTTCCTCTGCCTTTGGGCAGTCATATTATGACGGCAGAAGGCCGTCACTCCGCCCCGGCGGCAGCATTTTTATCCTTTGCTGCCGCTATTTTCCCTGATATGATAAGAAGCCCTCCGCGCATATGCACAGAGGGCTTCTTTGCTTTTTTATCTTTTATGAAAGCATATTGATCAGGATACCCGCGGCAATGGCGCTGCCGATAACGCCCGCCACATTGGGCCCCATCGCGTGCATCAGCAGGAAGTTCTTCGGGTTCTCCTGCTGTCCCACTTTTTGAGAAACACGGGCCGCCATCGGCACCGCAGACACGCCCGCTGAACCGATGAGCGGGTTGATCCTGCCATGGGTAATCAGGCACAGCAGCTTGCCCAGCAAAACGCCGCCGGCCGTGCCCAGACAGAAGGCCGCAAGGCCCAACACAACGATTTTAATGGTATCCAGCGTCAGGAAGGTATTTGCGCTTGTGGTACAGCCCACCGATACGCCCAAGAAAATCGTGATGATATTCATCAGCTCGTTGCCAGCCGTCTTATTGATACGTTCAACCACCCCCGATTCTTTCATCAGGTTGCCCAGCATCAGCATACCGATCAGCGGCGTTGTGTCAGGCAGTATCAGACAAACCAGCAGTGAACACATGATGGGGAACACGATCTTTTCTGTTTTTGAAACCGGCCGCATCTGCGTCATCACGATACTTCGTTCTTTTTTTGTCGTCAGCAGCTTCATGATGGGCGGCTGTATAACAGGTACCAGCGCCATATAGCTGTAGGCTGCCACCGCAATAGAACCCAGCAGCGCCGGCGCCAGCTTGGTGGTGACAAAAATGGCCGTCGGCCCATCCGCACCGCCTATAATGCCGATAGCGCCGGCCTCGGCCGCGCCAAAACCAAGCAGGCGGGCGCCCGCATAGGTGGCGAAAATGCCGATCTGCGCCGCCGCGCCCAAAAGCAGGCTGACGGGGTTGGAGATCAGGGGGCCAAAATCGGTCATGGTGCCGATACCAAGGAAGATCAGCGGCGGATAAATACCAAGTTTTACGCCTAAGTACAGCATATCCGCAAGGCCGCCGTGATGCAAGATCTCATTGAACATGGGGTACATGCTGGGGTCTGCACCCGCGGGAGCAATAAAATATTCCATATGGATGATATTGCCCGCCGGGATATTCGCCAGCAACATACCGAACGCGATAGGCAGCAGCAGTAAAGGCTCAAATTGCCTTACGATGGCCAAATACAGCAGCAGGCAGGCCACGCAGATCATGACCAAATAACCCCAGTTTTCAGAAAAATTCGCAAAAATGCTGAAGAAGCCGGAATTTGTGGCAATACCGCCAACGGTTTCTGTCAAAGCATCTAACATCTAAGGTTCCACTCCCTTCTTTAAAACGGCTCGGTATTAGAAACCGTACCCGCCAT
The DNA here is from genome assembly GCA_030538855.1 of Oscillospiraceae bacterium. Lineage (GTDB taxonomy): Bacteria > Bacillota > Clostridia > Oscillospirales > Ruminococcaceae > JAUNTE01. The sequence goes on along the minus strand of JAUNTE010000009.1, from coordinate 20,674 downwards.
ATTCCACGCGCTCTGCGCGCCTTTGGCGCGCGTTACGCTGCGAAGTTCAAACTTTCCGTCCTCCATAGAGGCCACTGCCGCCGCGATTGCCGCGATAACCTGCGGCGGTACGCCCGGCTCAATATAAGGCGCGCTTGAACCTGTGGACGCGGAAGGCGCTGCAGCTTTTTCAGCTTTTTGGGGCGCCGGCTCTTTTTTTGCGCCCTTTTTCCGTCTGTCGATAGATTTAAAAATTTTGCCCTCACCAAGAATGATAAGCGTCAAAAGCACCAGGATGGCGAGTACCAGCGAGATACCGATGATGATGACCATCCCGTCAAAAGAAGTGAACGGGTCGCCCGGCTGTGGAATGACCGCCAGCAGAGAACCAAGCATAAAGTTACCTCCTTAATCAAAAGGCCCATGGCCTTTGCAATATCTTTTCTTATTATAGAGGAAATCAGACACGGTTTCAACAGAATTTTTTCAAAATTTATTCATTTTTTCCGCTGTCTGGCCGATTGTGAAAATTGTTTCTCTTTTTGTAAAACCCATTTGTTTTTCCTGTAAAAAAAGCCGTCCCGGCCTGTTGCCCGCCCCCGCCAAAGCGCCGCGCAGGGGGCCGCCCCAGACATAAACAAAGCCCGGCGAAAGCCGGGCTTTGTTCGAAAAAACAAATATCCGCAAATCAGCGTTTGCTGAACTGAGGCGCACGACGTGCGGCTTTGAGGCCGTATTTCTTACGCTCTTTCATGCGGGAATCGCGGGTGAGGAACCCTGCTTTTTTCAGAACGCCGCGCAGGTTTTCATCATACAGCAAAAGCGCGCGGGAAAGGCCGTGACGGATCGCGCCCGCCTGGCCGGAAACACCGCCGCCCGCTACCCGGACGACCAGATCGAATTTACCGTCTACATCAGCCAGCACCAGCGGCTGACGGACGATCAATTTCAGCGTCTCAAGGCCGAAATAGTCGTCGATGTCACGATCGTTGATGGTGATTTTGCCGGTACCGTTAAAAACACGCACACGGGCCACTGAGCTTTTGCGGCGGCCGGTGCCGTAAAAATAAGGCTTGCTTTCGTACATTTCGTCTACCCTCCTGTAATTACAGCGTATACTCTACGGGTTTCTGCGCCGCATTGTCATGCTGTGCGCCCTTATAAACGCGCAGACGGCGCAGGGCATTCGTACCCAGAGCATTACCGGGCAGCATGCCTTTTACGGCCAGCGTCATTGCTTTGTCGGAACTTTCAGCCATCAGGGTCTTGTACTGAACTTCCTTCAGGCCGCCGATCCAGCCGGAATGACGGCGGTAATATTTCTGCGTAAGTTTGTTGCCGGTCAATACCGCTTTGTCGCAGTTGATGATGACGACATGGTCACCGCAATCCACGTTCGGGGTAAAAGTAGGCTTATGCTTGCCGCGCAGCAGCGCGGCGGCGGCGGCGGCGGTACGGCCCAGGGGCTTGCCCGCGGCGTCGATTACATACCACTTGCGCTCTACTTCGGCAGGTTTGGCAAGGTAAGTGTTCATCTATGATATCCTCCTGTATTAGAATCCTACGTTTCCACTTTTCAAAAATCGGAACAGGTTTGATTATACCCGTCCTTTTTCCGCTTGTCAAGCGCTATTTCTTATTTTTTCAATCTAACCGTTTCAATCTCGTTATTTCTTATCAAATTACCCGTTTTCCTCTCATATACTCGCGCATTATTTTTATTGCTATATTTCTTCGGCGGCCCCTGGCCGAAAGCTTTTGGGGCGAAAATACAGGGGGTAAGCTTTTATATTTTATCATGAAACGCGCTGAAAACCGCCGCGGCCTCTTTTCATCTGCGCGTATACTGTGCTATAATAAAAGCCATTGTCATTTGATATTTTGATAAAGGGGGGCGCAGGCTGTGCAGCAGCTGGAAGGACTGCTTAGAAAAGCGATGCAGCAGTACGATATGATCAAGGCGGGAGACAGGATCTGCGTAGGCGTTTCAGGCGGCAAAGACAGCGTTGCCCTCACCGTGGCGCTGGCCCGGCTGGCCCGTTACTTTGAAAAGCCCTATACCGTCTGCGCCGTCACGCTTGACCCCGGCTTCGGCGGCGTGACCGCCGACTATTCGGCACTGGAGGCTCTTTTTCGCTCGTATGGGGTGGAATACCACATCCACCGCACCGAGATCGGGCATATTGTTTTTGATGTGCGCAAAGAGCAAAACCCCTGCGCGCTCTGCGCCAAAATGCGGCGCGGGGCCCTGCATACCGCCGCACAGCAGCTTGGCTGCCGCAAGGTGGCGCTGGGTCACCATCTTGACGACGCCGTCGAGACCTTTTATATGAATCTTTTCCGTGAGGGGCGCATCGGCTGTTTTTCCCCCGTCACCTATCTCAGTGAACGCAGGCTCACCGTCATCCGCCCTATGGTGCTGGCAACGGAACAGGAGGTGCGGGACGCCGTGCGGGCGCTGTCCCTGCCCGTTGTCAAAAGCCGCTGCCCGGCCGACGGCGCCACCGCGAGACAGCAGACAAAAGATTTTGTCCACGCGCGCTGCCGTGAAGACCGCGCCTTCCGTCAAAAAACGTTGGGGGCGCTGCAAAAGGCGGGGATAGACGGCTGGGGCGTCCTGAAACCCTGAAAGCGGAGAAAAACGTCTTTTCCCGCTTTCTGTAAAAAGTCAGCAGCACCGTCTGGAAGCGTCATAGGCCGCGGCGCGGACGCTGGTTTTATGGTTTTACACAAAGATATAATAAGGATGGAAGGAAACGCCATATGGATTTTGAACACCGCTGCTGGGCAGAGGTCGATCTCGACCGCTTGTCTCAAAATTTCAGAAAGATCAAGGCCGCCGCGGCCGGGGCCGCCGTGGCAGCCGTGGTAAAAGCCGACGCATACGGCCATGGCGACAAGGCCGTATGCCGCGCGCTGGCCGCCGAGGGCGCCGATTGGTTCGCGGTTTCTAATTTAGAAGAAGCCCTGCGCGTGCGCAGCTTTGGCCTCTCCCATCCTATTTTGATTTTGGGCTATACGCCCCCTTGCCACGCGGCCCAACTCAGCCGCATGGATATCGTCCAGGCCGTTTACGGCGCTGAATACGCGCGCGCGCTTTCACAAAGCGCTGAAAAAGCGGGCTGCACCGTGCGGATGCATATCAAACTGGATACCGGCATGGGCCGCATCGGTTTTTCGGCCACACAAGGGGCAGAAGCCGCGGCCGCTGAAATTGCCGCCGCCTGCGGGCTGCCGTGCCTGCGGGCCGAGGGCCTGTTCACCCATTTTGCCGTGGCCGACAGTGCGTCGCCGGACGACCAAAGCTATACTGAAAAACAATATGGCCTTTTGCTGCAAACGGTAGAGGCCCTGAAAAAGCTTGGCGTGTCTCTCCCCCTCATCCATTGCAGCAATTCGGCCGCTTTGTTCGCTTATCCCGCAATGCGTCTGGATATGGTGCGCCCGGGTATCGTTTTGTATGGCTGCGCCCCTTCCTCTGACGTCGCGTGTCCCGGCCTTTTGCCCGTGCTTCAATTAAAAGCGGCGGTCAGTTTGGTCAAAACCCTGAAGGCGGGGCAGTGTGTCAGCTACGGGCGTATTTTTACCGCGGCGCAGGATATGACGGTGGCTACCGTGACCTGCGGCTATGCGGACGGGTATCCCCGCAGCCTTTCCAACAAAGGGGTCGCTTCGGTAAAGGGCCGTCCCGCGCCGGTCATCGGCCGGGTATGTATGGATCAGCTTCTCATCGACATCAGCGGCATCCCCGGCGTGCGGCAGGGCGACACCGTCACCCTTTACGGCGACGCGCCCGCCGATACCGTCACCGAGGCCGCTGAAAAAACCGGCACCATCAACTACGAGCTGTTATGCCATCTCAGCCGCCGCGTGCCCCGCGTCTATCTGCGGGGCGGGAAAGTGGCTGAGGTTCAAAATTATCTGGAGGTGTGACCTTTGAAAAAGCTGCTGGTGATCGTGGATTATCAAAACGATTTTGTCAGCGGGGCGCTGGGCTCTCCCGCGGCCGCAGCGCTGGACGAGGGTATCGCCGCAGCGGCGGCCGCAGCGCTGGACGAGGGTGGGGCCGTGCTTTTTACCCGTGATACCCACGGCGGCGATTATCTCGATACCCGCGAAGGCCGCTTTTTACCGGTGCCCCACTGTATCGCGGGCACCGGCGGCCACCATTTATACGGGCAGCTTGCGCCGTATGAAAGTGACCCGCGGGCCACGATAGCGGTATTGGATAAATCCACCTTCGGCAGCCCTGATATTGCACAGGCGGCCCGCAAGCTGTGCGGCGGCGAACCGGAAGAAATCGTTTTGTGCGGCGTCGTGACAAACATCTGCGTCTTATGCAACGCGGTGCTGCTGCATACCGCCTTTCCAAACAGCCGTATCTGTGTACGCCATAAGCTGTGCGCCGCCGCGTCGCAAGAGGCGCACGAAAACGCGCTGTCTGTTTTAAAGGGGCTGGGCATCGAGCTGCTTTAAAGCCCCCGCGCAGCCCATAGCGAGCAAAGCCCGGCGCCCCCCTGGGGTGCTCTTTTCCCCAAGGGCTTTTGCGCGTTTTTAAACCGCTTTTTTCTTTTCCGCGTATCCATGTTATTTTGAAACGGAGGCATACTTCCTTGTCTGAAAAAAACATTCGTAATTTCTGCATCATCGCCCATATCGACCACGGAAAATCCACCCTGGCCGACCGGATACTCGAGATCACCCAGGCGGTGGACAAGCGCACCATGGCCGACCAGGTGCTGGACAACATGGAATTGGAGCAGGAGCGCGGCATCACTATCAAGGCCCGCGCCGTCACCATGAACTATACCGCGCTGGACGGCGAAACATATGAGTTCAATCTCATCGACACGCCGGGACATGTGGATTTCAGCTATGAAGTGAGCCGCAGCCTTGCCGCCTGCGAAGGCGCGGTGCTGGTGGTGGACGCCACCCAGGGCGTGGAGGCGCAGACCCTTGCCAACACCTATCTGGCGCTGGAGCATGATCTGGAATTAGTGCCTATTTTAAATAAGATCGACCTCCCCTCTGCCGAGCCTGACCGGGTGGCGCAGGAGGTGGAGGACGTGATCGGCCTGCCCTGCCTTGACGCGCCGCGCGTCTCGGCCAAAATGGGCGTCGGCATCCGTGACGTACTGGAGCGGGTGGTCTCAGACGTGCCCGCGCCCACGGGGGATGAAAACGCCCCGCTTAAAGCGCTGATCTTTGACAGCGTATACGACAGCTACAAAGGCGTCATCGTCTATGTCCGGGTAAAAGACGGCGTTCTGCGTACTGGAGACCGCATCCGCCTGATGCAGACGGGCAGCGAATTTGACGTTGTGGAACTTGGCCATATGGGGGCCACCACCCTCGCCCCCTGCGCCGAGCTGCGGGCCGGTGAAGTGGGATATATCACCGCCAGCATCAAAACCGTGCAGGATACCCGGGTGGGCGACACCGTCACCCTGGCCGCCGCCCCCGCGCAGGAGGCGCTGCCCGGCTACCGCCGGGTGACGCCCATGGTCTTCTGCGGTATTTACCCCGCCGACGGCGCCCATTATCAAGACCTGAAGGATGCGCTTGAAAAGCTGCAGCTCAACGACGCCTCGCTCAGCTTTGACCCTGAGACCAGTGTGGCGCTGGGTTTTGGCTTTCGCTGCGGTTTTCTCGGCCTTCTGCACCTTGAGATCATCATTGAACGTCTGGAACGTGAGTTCGATTTAGACCTGATCACCACCGCCCCCAGCGTTGAATACCGCATCACCCTCACTGAAGGCACGGTAAAAGTCATCGACAACCCCACCAATTATCCAGACCCCAGCCTCATCGCCTCCGCTGAAGAGCCTTATGTGGACGCACACATCTATACACCCAACGAATATGTGGGCAGCCTGATGGAGCTTTGCCAAAACCGGCGCGGCACCCTGAAAGATATGAAATATCTCGACGCCGTCCGCGTTGACCTGCACTATGAGCTGCCTCTGGGTGAGATCGTGTACGATTTTTTTGACGCCATCAAAAGCCGCAGCCGCGGCTATGCAAGCTACGATTACGAGATGAAGGGCTTCGCCCCCTCTCAGCTGGTAAAACTGGACATTCTGCTGAACGGCGAGATGGTGGACGCGCTCTCGATGATCGTCCACGCCGACACCGCCTACGCCAAAGGCCGCAAACTGGCCGAAAAATTAAAAGAGAATATCCCCCGCCAGCTTTTTGAGGTCCCCATCCAGGCCGCCGTCGGCGGTAAGATCATCGCCCGCGAAACCGTCAAGGCCATGCGTAAAGACGTTTTGGCCAAGTGCTACGGGGGCGACATCACCCGTAAGAAAAAGCTGCTTGAAAAACAGAAAGAAGGTAAAAAGAAGATGCGCCAGCTGGGCAGCGTCGAGGTACCCAGCGAGGCTTTCACCGCCGTGCTGAAACTGGGCGATTGACCGCCCGCGCATCTTTCTCCGCACATGATCTATCGTCCTACATCAAAAGCGGCTTTCAAAAAATAAGAAAGCCGCTTTTTTGCCGCAAAAATTCTGGCCCACGGTTGCAGCGCTGTCGCCGCCCCCTGAAAAAGCATTTTCACCTTTTCCCGCCGGCTTCAACGGCCCGGCCCTTGTTAAAATAAAACCGCCCGCGCAAAAGCGGATAACGGCTGCGGAAATTTTTTTCTCACACGGCCAAACCCAAAGCGCGTTACAGCGTCCAATCCGCTTGCAAACCGCCAAGGCTTACGGCGCGCCTTTTCTTTGTGATCCCTTTTGTTTGTCTCGTGTGAGGCGGCCGCGTCTACGGGAATTTCCAATCTATAACGAGGGCCGTAATGTGCCGCGCAAACCGCCCGGCTTCTTTTACGGTCCACTTGGCCGTAAATCGCTGACATGGCCGACGCCCCGTCTAAAAATTTTCCCTGTCACTCACCCGCAAAAGGGCAAAGCATTATAAAAAACAGGCCGCATGGGCCACTTTGATAAAACCTGCCACGGACAAACCCGCCGCGCACAAAAAGCGGCCCGCCGAAAAGCCTGCTCCCCGCAAAACGTCGGGCATAAAGCGGACGCACACCCGCACCGGCACAGCAAAAGGCCCTTTGGCGGCAGGGCGCGGGACAAGGGCGTTTTACCGCGGCCCGTTTGTTTTATCCGGCTGCCGCGCGCCCGCGGCCAGCCAAAGGCCCCACCCGCACACCGCCGCAAACAGCAAACTCAGCGGCAGGTACCACATCACCTTTGCAGGCACCGCCCCCAGTACCGCATCCACCAGCAAAAGCCCCGACAGATTGATGACCGCGTGCAGCGCGATGCTGCTGAAAACAGAACCGTGCCAATGGCAAAAAGCGCCTAAAACAAGGCCCAGCACGAAGGCGTAAAGCCCCTGCACCCAATTCATGTGGATGAGGCCAAACGCGGCGGCCTGTATCAAATTCGCGGCCCAAAAACGGCCGGCCGCCTTCTGTGCACAGTGCAGGATGACCCCCCGGCAGAGCAGTTCTTCACTCAGCGGGGCGGCAATGACGGTAACGGCCAGCGAAAGGGCGCTCACGTCCCCTATCCCCGTGTTTTCCATCATCTGGTTATATCCCTGCAGCAGCTGCGGCGCGGCCAGATAAATCATCTGCAAAACGCACGAGAGCAGAAATTGCAGCCCCACGCCGGTGAGCAAAACGGCGCAGACAGTTTGCAACCTGAACGTCTGCTTTACCGGCACAAAAGCGCCGCCGCGGCGCAGGGCTTTATACCAAAAGCCGAAGGCCGCCGCCCCCACGATATGATAGAGCGCCGCCGCCCATAAAGCATGGCCGGTATACCAAGCGTAAACGTTATTTTGAAGCAGCGCCGCGTCTGCCGCGCCCAGCTTTATTTTTTCATACAGCCACGCGCCCCAAAACAATATCTGAGGGCACAAATACTGCAGCAAAACGCAAAGCGTCAGTGCCGCGCCGCACAGCAGCAGCCATCCGGTTTTTTTCCCTGTCGTCTCCATGGTCCACCTCTGTCAAAAGGCCGCAGGCCGCCCTAAAAGCCGTTTTAAACGCCGGGGACATTTAAAAGAAGCTTTTGTTTCAAGCCCCCACACCTGAACGGCCTTCCTGCCTTCCGCCATTTATCTTCTATCTGTTTTCAGCCTATCACATCTTTCACGACAGCACAACTATTTTTGCCTGTACTTTTTTATAAAATCATGTTATACTGCAACCAAATTGAGTTGTGAGGTGAATTCGATGCCCTTTGGTCTTTATATCCATATCCCGTATTGTATCAGCAAATGCCGCTACTGTGATTTCTACTCATTCGGGGGCAATCGAAGCGTGCCGGAGGAATATATCGACGCGCTCGTCCGCGAATTATGGCGTCATTCTCCCTGCGGCAGCACCCCTCTGCGGCCCGATACCGTATATTTGGGCGGCGGTACGCCAAGCCTGCTCACCCCCGCGCAGGTAACGCGCCTGCTCTCTACCGCCGGGCCGCTGCCGGGGGCCGAGATCACGCTGGAGGCGAACCCCGGCGACCTCACGCCTGAAAATCTCGACAGCTTTTTAAAGGCGGGCGTCAACCGTCTTTCCATCGGGGTACAAACCGCGGACGATGAAAGCCTGAAACGTTTGGGGCGGCGGCATACCGCCTCACAGGCGCGCGCCGCCATCCGCGCCGCGAAAGCGGCCGGTTTTGCCAACATCAGCGGCGATTTGATGCTGGCGCTGCCCGGCTACACCAAAGACGAATGCCGGGCCTCTATCGCCCTTTTGGCTGAAGAGGGCGTTACGCATGTCAGCAGCTATCTGCTCAAACTTGAAGAAAACACGGCTTTTGCAGTTCACCCGCCCAAAGACCTCCCCTCCGGCGACACCGCCGCCGAATTTTATCTTTTCGCGGTGGAAGAACTGGACAAAGCGGGATACCGGCAGTATGAGATCTCTAATTTTGCCGTCCCCGGCTATGAAAGCCGCCATAATATGATTTATTGGCACTGCGACGACTATCTGGGCGTGGGCCCGGCCGCCCACAGCTGTATCGGCGGCAAACGCTTTTTTTACCCCACCAACCTCAAAGAGTTTTTGGCGGGGCCGCCGCCCCTCTTCAGTGAGGGCGAATGCGACGCCACCGATTATATCATGCTGCGCCTGCGTTTGGCCCAGGGGCTCGATCTTGAAGCTTTGGATACCGAATACGGCATCGTGTGGGGCGAAGACAAGCGCGCCTTTCTTCGCCAGTGTGCGCAGGCAGGCCTTTGTACCTTTGATGAAAAATGTCTAAAGCTGCTGCCCAAAGGCATGCTTGTACAAAACAGTATTTTGTGCCGTCTGCTCTAATCGGTTTTACTGCGCGGTATTTTTCCCTTTTGACCCGTCGTCTTTTCTGCCCGTGCGGCGGGGCTGCATATATCGGTGCAGCGGTTTTTCAGGCGGCGCTGCCGCCCCTCCCTGCCGTTTTAAAAGCGCGTTGTGACAACGCGCTTTTTTCTTATCGGATTTTTTTGTGATTTGCAAAATTTTTATATAAAGCCCTTTACTTTTTTTAAAAAAAGATGCATGATATAAGTAGAAAAATAGGTGTGGTACGCCTATTTTCAGAAAGGAGGAAACGATATGTACGGTATCTCTTCTTTAGGCGGTTCTTTCAACAGCTTTAACTGGACTTCTATTCAAAATGATATGAAGCTGCAGCTCATTATGAACAAAAGCAGCACGCAAAAGGTATCCGCAATTTCAAACTTACCTTCAGTAAGCAGAAAACTCGGTTCCTCCAACGCGCAGTTTTTACGCCAGTACCAGTCTCAAATGACAAACCTTATGTCTAAAGCCGGGCGGCTGCGGGGCGACGCGGCCGGGTCGGGTTATACGATGGCGTCTTCAGACAACAGCGTTGTCTCTGTTGCCTCTTCTAAAAACAGCGGCCTGCAGCTGGAGGATCTGAACGTTTCGGTACAGCAGACGGCGCAGAAGCAAACCAATGTATCGCAGGGGTATTCCACCAAAAGCTATGCCGCCTCTTTAACAGGTACTCTCACGCTGGATTCCTCAAAATCCAACAGCCCCGTGCGCATCAGCCTTTCCTCTCTTTCGGGCAGGACATACGGTGAAAAGCTGCACAGCCTGGCCGACGAGATCAACCGGTACGAGGCCGCTACCGGCGTTACCGCAAGCGTAACAGAAAAAGACGGAAAAAGCTATCTGACGGTCTCCTCTTCTGAAACCGGTAAAGACAATACCTTTAGCCTCTCAGGTTCTTTTGCGCAGGAGAGCGGCCTTTCCAACATTTCTCAGACGGCGCAGAATGCGGTTTATACGGTAAAACGCGCGGACGGCACATCCGCTGAGACCTATGAAAGCGCCTCCAACACGGTACAGCTGGCCGGGGGCCAGGTAACGGCAGAGCTCAAGGGCGCGGGCAGTGCTTCGCTCTCTTCTGTGCGGGACACCGGCATCACCGCTTCCGCGATGAAAGATCTGGTCTCAAGCTATAATCAAACAATAAAATTCCTCAACGACAATTCCGGCATGGGCACCGGTGTGAAGCAGCAGCTCAACCGTCTGCTTCGTTCCCCCTTATCCGGCACCTCGATGAAAGCCGTCGGCATTTCTCAAAATAAAGACGGTACTTTAAAATTTGATGAAGCGGCTTTTGAAAAATCACTTTCCGACAATCCCGATTTGACAAAAGAGATCATCAGCGGCAATTACAGCATTTCTGAAAGCATCTATAACAACGCGCGCCACGGAATGAATATTTCCTCCGCACAGCTGCTCAACACCTCGCAAAGTTCGAACTTTTACTCCAGCGCGCTGGAGTCTTTAAAAAGCACTGCCGAGGACAATCCTTATCAGTTCCTGCAAAGCTATTCCCGTCAAGGGGCGTACAACCTCTCTAATTATAACCTGGTAGGGCTTTTAATCAACCTCAACGCCTAAAAAAGGAGGCGGTTTTATGAGCGGCGCTCTCTCCGGCGCAGACGCTTTACGGCGTTACGAACCCTCTTTTGATACCGTCTCCCCTGTTTCGTCTCCCCGCGCTTTACAGGACGGCCCGCCTTCTGTTTTGTCCAAAAAGCAGTCGCCCGCCAGTATGCGCCCGGACGACGGTGTGCAGAACACTTCACAAAAAGGCCGGTTTGACCGCAATGAATGTGAAACCTGCAAAAACCGAAAATATCAGGACGGTTCCAACGATCCCGGCGTGTCCTTTAAAACCGCCGCACATATCGCCCCTGAAGCCGCCGCCTCTACGGTACGCGGCCATGAGATGGAGCATGTGGTGCGTGAACGCGCCAAGGCCAACCGTGAAGGGCGCGACGTAGTGAACCAACGGGTGGTGCTTCATACCGGTATCTGCCCGGAATGCGGGCGGCCCTATATCTCAGGCGGCACCACCTATACCACCACCCGCGCAGGCGACACAGGAGAGGTACTGCAAAACCTGCAAAAGGCCTCTGAGGAAAAACAAAACGCCTAAAGCTGCCCAAAATCGCTATTCAACCAGAAGCACACAGCGTGCTTCTGGTTTTTTTCTGATAAAAGCACGGTACTGGGGTTTAAAAAGCTTTAAAGTTCGTTAAAAGCAAAAGCGGCTTGTAAACAATTATATGAGAAACCGGCTTTTATTTAAAGGGGTTCAGCAAATTGTATCAAACTGAAAAACAAGCTATATCAGATAACAAAGGGCGTCTACGGCAATAAAAGGCGCTGTCCCTGTGCAGTTTATGCAGCGCTTCCTACGTATACAGACTTTTGCACATCAAGCTATAAAAAATCGCATCCGGCAACAATGAGTTTCCTACGCCTGCGGTAACTGATTTGCCGCAGTGCCGTTTACCCATTACCGTGGACAAAAGCAGGTGAGATAGCAGCGTACGCCACATAAAACACGCTTTCTCGCAGCGCATGGATGGTTTCACACTTCTCCGCATATGGGGTGAAGCAGGCCTTCTGCCTTGCTTTCCTTCACCAGCCACACCACCCGTTTTTTTCAAAAGTTTTTTATTATATGCCTTAACACGCCCTGCCCGGCCCGGGCCGCCTGTTTGATACCCCGCACGCGGGGTATCATAAAGTCGATGGCTTACAGCCGTCTTTTTCACGCTTGCATCCCGCCTGCACCAAAGCGTCCCGAGGCCCGCTTTAACCTGTTTGAAGCATAAAAGCCCCCGGACGGGGTATGCTGCTGTCTCTATCAAAACGGTGCGGCAAGCGCCCGCTTTAGCTGCCCGGCCATATGATGAAAACAAAAACCACGGTGCGGTATGCCGAGGCGGGCTAAATGAGTACACCCATCAGGCCGGTTTTTGAAGGGCGTATCCTAAAACTTTCTCGCCTTTTTCCCTTATGGCGGCTGTTTAACGGAGAAAAGCCAGCGTATCCAAAAGCCGCGGCGCTTTCGCTCTTTCCACTTTCTTTGCAGACGGGCTGCCTTACCTCTTGCCAGCCCCCTTCTATTTTATGGCGCTTTTATTGTTTTGCCTTTTTATTCTCTCGGTGATACAGCAAAAATAGTCGAGAAGCCTCAGACAGCTTTTTGCTATAATCGGTTTTGTCAAAGGGAGTGACGTTATGGACCAGCAAATTGAAGCGGTGCAGCGTATGCAGGATTATATTGAAGTCCATCTGAATCAGGAGATCACGCTGGCTGGGCTTGCGCAGGCCTCGCTGTTTTCACCGTGGTATTCCTACCGGATCTTCAAGCAGCATACGGGGCTTACCCCCGCAGAGTATATCCGCAGGCGGCGGCTCTCCGCGTCGGCACTTCAGCTGCGGGATACCGACAGCAAAATCATCGATGTCGCTTTTGATACAGGCTTTGGCAGCGTAGACGGCTATCAGCGGGCCTTTTTCCGCGAGTTTGGCTGCAACCCCGGCGAATATGCATCACGGCCTGTACCTCTCTCCCTCTTCACTCCTTACGGCGTAAAATACAGAGCATTAAAAAAGGAGGCTCATCAAGTGGAACCAGTACAAAATGTTTTTATCCAGCTGATCGAAAAACCGTCGCGTAAAGTCATTATCAAACGCGGCGTACAGGCCGCCGACTATTTTTCTTACTGTGAAGAAGTTGGCTGTGACGTGTGGGGTATCCTGTCCAGCATCCAGTCTTTGAACGGTGAACCCGTATGTCTGTGGCTGCCCCAGGCCTACCGCCCCGCAAACACCTCAGAATATGTGCAGGGGGCCGAAGTACCTATGACATACCAGGGAGCGATCCCGGAGGGCTTTGATCTGATCGAACTGCCCGCCTCGAAATATTTTATGTTTCAGGGCGAACCGTTTGAAGAAGAAAATTACTGCGACGCGATCGTTCAGGTACAACAGGCTGTCGAAAAATATGATCCCTCTCTCACCGGCTATGAATGGGACGCTTCCTCCCCTGTCATCCAGCTTGAACCCATTGGCACCCGCGGATATATTGAACTGCATCCTGTACGCAAGGCTTCAGCGCCATAACACATGCCCGCTTTATGCGGTATTTTCCAGACGGCTTTTCCAGCCGCCTGGATTTTTTTATTGTGAAACAAGGTTCTTTTCTGGCGCGGCGTGTGATTAGCGAAAATAGCCGCAGCCAAGCAAAGGCTATTTTTTAACCAATCGTCAGGTTGCCGCTTTCGCGGAAATGACGGGGCCCATCAAAATCAAAAATGAGAACCCCCGGTACAGGGCCTTTCGCTTTCCGCTGTTTTTCATAGTATCTGATTGAAACCGACGATACAAAAGCACCAATGGAATAAAAAGCCCACTTTCATATAAAAATGGGCGCGCCCGGCCCCGCCGCCCCAAAAGCGCCAGAAAGCCGCAGGATATGAGAGACTCAAAAAATTTGACCCACCGAAATAAGTCCAGCGCCGTTCTACGGTTTTTGCGGCAGCCTATCATAGAACGCCCTTATAGAAAAGGCGAAAACCGCAAAACAAAGCATTTAAAGGCTGTAAAAAAGAAAAAGCACCGGTGCGGCCGCCTGCTGTAAAACCGCAGGATATCATCTTTTATCTTTTGCTTGCCCCTTGTTTTTTCTTTTGTTATACTATAAATAAAGAATCGTCCCCTTTTCCTCTTTTGCCTGCGGCTTTTGCCGTCGTTCCCCAGCATACCGCAAAATCCCCCGTGTTTTCAACGGGACATATCGTGTAAACGTCTATTCCAAAAAATCATCATTAGAATGGAGGCCCCGCAAAATGTTTTGTAAAATAGAGATCTATGTCCCGGTTTCTCATGTGCAACCTGTAAAAGAAGCGCTGTGGAAGATGGATGCGGGCCATATCGGGCATTATGACCACTGCGTTACCGAGTCACCTGTTACCGGCTATTTCAGGCCCTTAAAAGGGGCCACGCCTTATATTGGGGTAATGGGCTCAGATACGCGGGTAGAGGAAATCAAGTTAGAAGTGGTCTGCCGCGCCGCCTATGCTGAGCGTACCGTCAACGCCGTGAAAGAAGCGCACCCCTATGAAGAGCCCGTCATCAATGTGATCCCATTGATACAAACCGGATTATGATTTTATAAAAACGCGAAGCATCCTAAGATGCTTCGCGTTTTTTATTTCCCTTCAGGCTATTTTTATGGCCGGTATTTTTTCTGGTCTTTTTTTATGTTTATCTGTAATTTCCACAGCCCGGTTTTTCGTTCTGGCACGGCTTATTGCAAGGGCAGTATGCAAGGCAGCCCATAAAGCAGCCCAGGCTGAACAACATCAGGGTAAACAGGCCGCCGCCAAAAAATCCCAGCACGCCGGCCACGATGACGTTGGTAGCCCCAAACATCAAAAACAGCACCGACGCCGCCAGCGTCAACAAAGAGGACCACAACAAAGATTTTGCGTATCTGCATACGCAGCCCTCCACCAAACGGCTTTGACGCATTGGGCTGACCAAAACGATGGTCAAAATCAGCAGGCATAATAGCGCCGTCACCAGCGCGATCGCCATGCCGATCAAAAGCAGAGGACCTAACCCCAACAAGCCAAGCGCAGCCGCCGCGATTGCCAGCAGGATGCTTACCACCCATGCGATACACTCGCAGTTCTTTTGATTGCACATCAAAGATTCCTCCCTTCTTTTTTTCCAGTATATGATGGGGAGGGCAGGCTGGTGCGCCCCTCTGGTTCGTCTTTTTTCATCTTTTCTATTTAAAATATTTTATTTTTTTCTTTTTGTCCTGCTCCACCGCATATCCGCGCCGGATGTATGCGGGCCGCTGCAAGGCCTTTTATTCCATCATTTTTCTCCGGGCGCGTTATTGAGGCGGCAGGCCGGGCCGTTATTTGCGCAAAGGCACTTTTGCCGCATCGTCAAAAGCTTTTTTAAAAGCTTCCAAGCTCTGCAGACGGCCGCCTTTATAGAAAAAAGGCAGGGCCCAGCGCCCTGCCTTACCTGCTATTTATAAAAAAGACAGCTGCCCGTCTGTCACCGCGCGCTGCAAAAACGGGGGACGGCCCTCTAAAAGCCTTTTGGCCGTTTCCTCCTCCGTCAGCCAGCCGCGCACATCTTTTTCCTCAAGCACCAGCGGCATCCTGTCGTGTATTTCATCCACCGAGGCATTGGGCTGGGTAGTCAATATCACAAAACAGTCTTCTCCGTCATACCGGTCATACAGCCCGGCCAGATAAACCGCGTCACTTTTTCCCATCCTGAAAAGATACTGGCGTTTGGCGCCGTCCCACTCGTAAAAGCCGGTTGACGGCGCAACACACCGGCGGCTGAAAAAGCTGCTGCGAAACATCGGCCTTTTTATGGCCGTCTCAGCCCGCGCGTTAAAAATCAGCCGCTGTACCCCAGGCATGCCCCATTTCATCACCCGGGCGTATACCCGTCCCTCTGCCGCCACCAACACCGGGGCTTTGCCCGAGGGGAAAATATCTCCAGGCTGCCAGTCCTCCCCTTTATCCTTCAGCGCTCTTATCACGCGGCGCAGCCGCGCGTTTTCAGGCTCGGTAAATTGGTATCTTCCACACATAAAACTCCCCCCTGGTTTAGCTTACGCATACTTTTTACCATTATACGGGTGAATTTTTCTTTTTTCTTCTTTTTGCGTGCCAAAAACGCAGCGTCAGACCATTTCAGCTTTTTTGTTCCGCTTTTTTCGCTGATTTCTCTTTTCGCGCCGCTTTTTTTTGGGCTTTTTCATCGGCTTTTAAATTACTTTTTGCCGTATTCCAAAGCAGCGACAGCAATTCTTGTATAAATCCCTTGCTCTCCTCGTCCAGCTTTTGATAAGCGCTTAACGCGGCTGTGGCCGTAGGCAGCCACCGTTTTTGCGCTTCGTTTAAAGATTTCACCCCCGTGTTCTCCACCAGCTCGTACAGGGTATCGATAAAAACGGCCCTTTGGGGGGCGTCTATCTTGCAAAACCAATCGTTAAAGGTCTTGCTCAAAAAAAGGGCGTTTTTTGCAGGCCGCTCCTCATACCGCAGGCCCTCTTTGGTATATCCCCACCGAAAAGGCTCATGCTGCATGGGGCCAAAGCCTTTGCCCGCCACAATACGGTAGCCTTCATCCCGGCAGGCGAGACGGCCGATCAGCGACGCTTTGGGGATGGTGGTATTCAGGCGGCTGACGATTTCGTCATAGCCCGGCTCCTGATAAAAAATTTCACGAAAGCCCGGCCCATCATGGTTATACACGGCGCGCAGCCTGCTTTTTACCTCCTGCGGCGCGCGCGACGCGGCATAAACCGCCAGATTGCCGCCTTTTGAATGTCCGCCCGTCAAAAGCGGCCCGTCTCCGCGGGCGGCTTCTTCATGCAGATAAGCCGCACTCTCCAGCTGCGCGGGCACCACCGGCAAAAAGGTCATGTTAAAATCTTCTTTCCATCCCACCAAAGTATTGTCGGTGCCTCTAAATGCCACATACCGTATCCCAAAGGGCAAAAGATAGGTGACCGCCGCAAACTGCTCTTCTTTTTCTTCATCCAGCTTTTGCACAAAATGCCGCAGCACAATGGGCGAAAAGCGTCTGCTTTTCGCTACCGCGGCGCGCAGCTTCTTCCATTCTTTTCCTCCCGGATACGGGGTCTCTCCGGCCGCGGCCGCCCCTCCCAGGGTGGGCGCTGCCGCCTTTTCCATATAAGGGCCAAAATCCAAATAAACCAGCTGCGACAGCACCAAACTGTCCCCCTCGCAAAAGGGCTTTTGAAAAAAAGTTTTGTCCGCCGTGGCCTTTATATATCCAATCATATTTTTCAAGATGCTTTTCCTTTCCAAAAAAAGACGGCCAGCCTGGTCAGCGTCTCAAAGGTGTTCAGCTGCGGCGCTTTTACCACAGCGTCCAGCAGTACCTTTAATATAAAAGAAGTATGTGCAGCCGGTACCCCCAGCGCCTGCAAAGTAGCCCCGCTGATATGCAGCATATCTTCGCGGTAAGCCTCTTCACGCAGCAGTACGCCCTCCAGTTCCCTTTTTTCAGATATAAATAAGGGGTCAACCAGCGCGAAAGTATCGTTCATATCAAGGTAACAAGCTTCTTCCTCATCCGTCAGCCTGCAAAGTTTGCGCCTTAACTCCAGGGCCCCGGCAGCCCGGGGCATCTCAAACAGCTTCTGGGCCCGCTTCAGTTCCCGCAAAAACACGTCTGAAAACGCCAGTGTCCGGCAAACTTTTTCTATGTCTCCCTGCGTCAGATATAAAAACGCCCACCAGCGCGGCAGCATCGCCTCTTCTACCCCGGATAAAACAGAAAGGTCTGCCGGGGCGCGGCCTATCCCGTATTCTTCCAACCCGCCGGCTCTTGCCTCTTCCTCCAGCAGCTGCGGCTCAGGCCCCAGCAGTATCCGCTGCAGTCTTGTCCGCTGTTCTTTTGCCGTCATACCGGCTCCACCACCTTTTCGGCTTATTTCTGTCTTCTTTGCTGTTATTGTAGCATATCTTGCCAACTTTTTTTCAAAAAGAGACCGATTTATTTTCAAAACATATACTGAACTATGAAAACTGTGGTAAAATATCTATATGAGGTGACATAAATGACGGACAACAAGCTACTTGAAGGTAAAAAGCGCCTTCATTTTATTGGTATCGGCGGCAGCGGCATGTATCCCATCGTACAGATCCTTCACGCCGCCGGATATGAGATCACCGGCAGCGACGTCAATGAAGGGGACATCATTGATTACGAGCGCGCTATGGGTATCCGCGTTTTCATCCCCCACGCGGCCGAAAATATAAAAGGGGCCGATCTGATCGTCTATTCGGCGGCCATTATGCCCGGCAACCCGGAAATGGAGGAGGCCGAACGTCTCGGCATCCCCCGCATAGAGCGCAGCGTCATGCTGGGGTACGTCGCTTCGCTCTATCAAAAGCCAGTCTGCATTGCGGGCACGCACGGCAAAACCAGCACCACCGCCATGACGGCACAGGCACTGCTGATGTGCGGAAAAGACCCCGCCGCCGTCATCGGCGGCAAACTGCCCTATATCGGCGGCTACGGAAAAAGCGGCCGGGATGAATCCATTGTGGTGGAGAGCTGCGAATATCACAATACCTTTTTAGAGCTTACCCCCTACTATGCTGTACTTTTAAATATCGATAACGACCATCTTGAATTTTTTGGCAGTATGGACAATTTAAAAGCCGCTTTCCGCAAATTCTGCGCCTCTGCCACGGGTGCCGTCTTATATAACGGCGACGATGAAAACAGCAGGCAGGCATTGGCGGGCCTTGAAAAAAAGTGCATCACCTTCGGCTTGTCTGACGGGTGCGATTACCGCGCCGTCAACGTAACGCTGAAAAAGCCCGGTTTTTTTCAGTTTGACGTAGCCGTAACAGGCAAAGCGCCGGTGCATGTTTCACTGGGCGTACCCGGCCGCCACCATATCTATAACGCCCTGGCGTGTTTTGCCGTCTGTTCTTTGCTGGGCTGCGCCCCGCAGGATGTTGCGCAGGGTATCGCCGCCTTTGGCGGCGCGGGCCGCCGGTTTGAGGTACTGGGCCATGTGGGGGGCGTCACCATTGCAGACGACTATGCCCACCATCCCACTGAACTTGAGGCCACCCTCAAAGCCGCCAAAGAGATGGGCTTTCATCAGGTTTGGGCGGTATTTCAGCCCTTCACTTTCAGCCGTACAAAAATGCTTTTGGATGATTTCGCCCGCGTCCTCTCGATTGCCGACCATGTCGTCATGACAGAGATCATGGGCAGCCGTGAAACCAATGACAGTTATCAGGTCTATACAAAAGATCTTGCGGCCAAAATACCGGGCAGCGTCTGGTTTGATACCTTTGAAGAGGTCGCCGGATATACCATGTCCCACGCGCAGCAGAACGATCTTGTCATCACCCTTGGCTGCGGAGACGTCTACAAAGCAGCCAAGCTGATGCTGAAATATAACGCCTGATAAGGGCTCCGTCCCCGCTTGTCATAAGGCGGCCGGGCGTTTTTTGGCAATACCGTCCCGTTTTATATTTTTATTTTTGTAAAACCGCCCGCCGTTTCGCAATACGGCAGGCGGTTTTCTTTTTTACGGCAGCGCTTTTCTCTGCCGCAGGCCTTCTTCTCTCCTGTTTTTAGCTGCGCGCACCGGCAAACCAGCTGGCATATATCTTTTTTACCGGCAGCCCCCTCCTTGCCCCTATTAAGCGGATGTTTTCTCAAATCCGGCGCTCAACTTGATACCACCATTACATGCAGGGCGTGATAAGCGTTGAGCCTTGATTCCATGAAGGCGCACCCGATAGCTTTACAGTTTTTCAATCACTGTCGATCATCAAAACCCTGTGCCATGCGTTTATTGTTGGGTCCCCTTTTCTGCGCGCTGGCCCTATCACTTTTAGACCAAATGGGGCTGTTGACAAGCCACGCTTCCAAATGTCCAGAAGCGACAAACAATTTTGTATATAAAATCAGACTGGCCCCTTGCACTTCAATATTTCTTTTTCAGGTCACGCTTTTTCAATCCGTTATGTTTCGCGCGGGGATACCAAACCAAAAGTGAACTTTGGAGCCTCCATAAAAAGCGCGGCCAGTTAGGAGATACTAAAATATTTTCTCCAGACTTTTGATTTCGTATATTGTCCGCAAGAAGTTTTATCGTCCTCCCCAAATTTTTGTTTGGGCCATGCCCAAGAGGGATCTCCGCAAGGAAGGGCAGCATTTCACCGGCGCCTACGCCGACGCCCTGTCCCCATGTTGCGCCAGTCACCTCACACCAGTTTTTCATCTGCTCGATAACAATATCATTTTGCTTTCCCTCAAAAAAGCCATTATTAACGATACAATAAACCATCATATTTTTTGATTGTTTCCCCTGCTTCTCAAGCTCAGCCAATATCCTTAATACATTTGACGGAAAGCTGTCAACATACAAGGGAAATACCATAAGCAACGCCGTACTGTTCATAATTTCATCATACTGCTTTTGCTGTAAGGGTGCTTTGCCGGCGTCATACACTCTCACAATTTTTTCATCGCCTATTTCCCGGCAAAAATATTTGATCATAAGCTCAGATGTACTTTTTCCGCGTTTAGGGCTTCCGTTAATAATGCTGATGGTCATTGTATCCCCTCCTTTTGGCATAAGTCTTCCAGCGATTTGTAAAAACGCACGTTGTATTGCGGTACATACAGATTTACGCAGTTTGCTCTCACTAATTTTTTTGCAGTTTCCATTTCAGATGGAGAAATGGCGTCTCCATAAAAGTATACAGAAAGTTTAAACTCTTTTTTGTATCTGTGCTTGTGATGTGTTTCATCTTTTCGTGTCACAAAAAACGGTAAAAGAACAGATATGCTGCGGTCTAAAACATTTTTAAC
>JAUNTE010000197.1 GCA_030538855.1 Oscillospiraceae bacterium | reverse complement strand
TGTTCCAGCAGCTGGATAAGATCTGCAAACCCGACTGCATCCTCGCGTCCAACACCTCCTCTCTCTCGATCACCGAGATCGGCAACGGCGTGGGCCGCCCGGTAGTGGGCATGCATTTCTTCAACCCCGCCCCTGTGATGAAACTGGTTGAAGTCATCGCCGGCGAGAACACCCCCGACGAGGTGGTTGCCAAGATCGTTGAGATCAGCGAGGCCATCGGCAAAACCCCGGTACAGGTCAAAGAGGCGGCGGGCTTTGTGGTCAACCGCATTTTGATCCCCATGATCAACGAGGCCGTAGGCATCTACGCCGACGGCGTGGCCAGCGTTGAGGGCATCGACACCGCCATGAAACTGGGCGCCAATCATCCCATGGGCCCCCTCGCTTTGGGCGACCTCATCGGCCTGGATATCTGCCTGGCCATTATGGAAGTTCTGCAGGCCGAGACCGGCGACCCGAAATACCGTCCTCATCCCCTGCTGAAAAAGATGGTACGCGCGGGCAAGCTGGGCCAGAAGACCGGCAAAGGCTTCTACGATTACAGCAAATAAATATGCGATCCGGCGGTGTATCCCCTGCGCTTTGCAAGCGCCGGGGATATTTGCCGCCTTAGATATGATTGGAGGAACAAAAAGTGGATTTTGAACTGAGTAAAGAGCATCAAATGCTGCGTCAGCTCTATCACGACTTCGCCGAAAAAGAGGTCAAGCCTCTGGCGCAGGAAGTGGACGAGACAGAGGAGTTTCCCCGCGAAACCGTGAAAAAGATGCAGAAATACGGCTTTATGGGCATCCCCGTGCCGAAAGAGTACGGCGGGCAGGGCTGTGACCCGCTTGCCTATATCATGTGCGTTGAGGAGTTATCCAAAGTATGCGGCACCACCGGCGTTATTGTGTCGGCCCACACCTCGCTGTGCTGCGACCCCATCCTCACCTATGGCACCGAAGAACAAAAACAAAAATATGTGGTTCCCCTTGCAAAAGGTGAAAAGCTGGGCGCCTTCGGCCTGACTGAACCCGGCGCGGGCACCGACGCCCAGGGCCAGCAGACCAAAGCGGTGCTGGACGGCGACGAATGGGTGCTGAACGGTTCAAAATGCTTTATCACCAACGGCAAAGAGGCCGATATTTATATCGTGATCGCCGTCACCGGCATCGTTGAAAAACGCGGCCGCAAGATGAAAGAGATCTCGGCTTTCATTGTTGAAAAAGACACCCCGGGCTTCACCTTTGGCACTAAAGAAAAGAAAATGGGTATCCGCGGGTCTTCTACATATGAGCTGATCTTTACCGACTGCCGCATCCCCAAAGAAAATCTGCTGGGTGAAAAAGGCAAAGGCTTCGGCATCGCCATGCATACCCTGGACGGCGGCCGTATCGGCATTGCCGCGCAGGCGCTGGGCATTGCCGAAGGCGCTTTGGACGCCACCGTTGCCTACACCAAAGAGCGCAAACAGTTTGGCCGTTCTATTTCGGCTTTCCAGAACACCCAGTTCCAGCTGGCCGACCTTGCCACCAAGATCAAAGCCGCCCAAATGCTGGTGTACCGCGCAGCCATGGCCAAGGCCACCCAGAAATCCTACTCGGTCGAGGCAGCGATGGCGAAACTGTACGCCGCCGAGGTCGCCATGGAAGTGACCACCAAATGTGTACAGCTGCACGGCGGCTACGGCTACACCCGTGAATACGACGTAGAGCGCATGATGCGCGACGCGAAAATCACCGAGATCTACGAGGGCACCAGCGAGGTGCAGCGTATGGTCATTTCGGGCGATCTGCTGAAATAATAGATAGGGAGTGAACACACCGTGAAAATAGTTGTTTGTGTCAAACAGGTGCCCGATACCAAGGGCGGCGTCAAATTCAAGCCGGACGGCACGCTGGACCGCGGCGCAATGCTGACCATCATGAACCCGGACGACAAGGCCGGCCTTGAGGCCGCCCTGCGTCTGAAAGACCAGTACGGCGCTGAAGTCACCGTCGTCACCATGGGCCTGCCCAAAGCAGAGGAGGTTCTGCGCGAGGCTTTGGCCATGGGCGCCGACAAAGGCATCCTCGTCACTGACCGCGTACTCGGCGGCGCCGACACCTGGGCCACGTCCCAGACGCTGGCGGGCGCTATCCGCAATTTAGATTATGACCTCATCATCACCGGGCGGCAGGCCATCGACGGCGATACCGCGCAGGTGGGCCCCCAAATCTCTGAGCATCTCGACATCCCTGTCATCAGCTATGCCCAGAACATTAAGATCGAGGGCGACAGCGTAATCGTCGAACGCCAGTTTGACGACCGTTACCATGTACTGAAAGCCAAAATGCCCTGTCTGATCACCGCTTTGAGTGAGCTGAACGAGCCCCGTTACATGACCCCCGGCGGCATTTTTGACGCTTACAAAGCTGAAATCACCGTATGGGGCCGGGCCGATTTAAAGGATGTGGACGACTCTAATTTAGGGCTGAAAGGCTCTCCGACACAGATCGCCAAAGCCTCTGACAAAGTGCGCAAGGGCGCCGGCGAAAAAGTGGCGCTCGATCCCGGTGAATCCGTGGCGTATATCATGGATAAGCTGAAAGAAAAACACGTTATTTGATAAAAATAGAAAAGTGTGGTGAATAAGATGAATCTGGAAGAATATAAAGGCGTATTTGTATTTGCGCAGCAGGTGGACAATAAGCTGAGCGGTATCGCGCTGGAACTGGTAGGCAAAGGCAAAAGCCTGGCCGCCGATTTGAATACCGAGGTCACCGCCGTACTGGTGGGCAGCGGTGTAAAAGGCCTTGCCGATGAGCTGGGCGAATACGGCGCCGACCGCGTCATCGTGGTGGACGACCCCGAACTGAAAGAATACCGTACCGAGCCCTACGCCCATGCGTTGGCCGAAGTCATCAAAAAATATAAACCCGAGATCTTTCTCGTGGGCGCGACGGCCATCGGCCGTGACCTTGGGCCCCGCGTCTCGGCCCGTGTACATACCGGCCTGACTGCCGACTGCACCCAGCTGGACATCGGCGACTTCCCCTTAAACCCCATGCCCGGCAAAGAGCAGCTTCACAACCAGCTGCTGATGACGCGTCCCGCTTTCGGCGGCAACACCATCGCCACCATCGCCTGCCCGGCTTTCCGTCCGCAGATGGCGACGGTGCGCCCCGGCGTTATGCAAAAACTCTGCCCTGAGGCAGGCCGTAAAGCGGTGGTTGAAGAGTTCAACCCCGGTTTCGTCCCCAACAACAAATACGTTGAGATCATGGACGTTGTCAAAGCTGTCAACGACATGGTCGATATCATGGACGCCAAGATCCTGGTGTCCGGCGGCCGCGGTGTCGGCAGCCCTGAAAACTTCAAGCTGCTTGAAGATCTGGCCGCAGCTGTCGGCGGCACCGTCAGCTGCTCTCGCGCTGTGGTAGACGCCGGCTGGAAGCCGAAAGACCTGCAGGTGGGCCAAACCGGTAAAACGGTGCGCCCCAAAGTGTATTTTGCCATCGGCATCTCGGGCGCTATCCAGCACCTGGCCGGGATGGAGGAATCTGACCTCATCATCGCCATCAACAAAGACGAGACCGCGCCCATCTTTGATGTGGCGGATTACGGCATCGTGGGCGACTTGAACAAGATCCTTCCCCCGCTCACCGAGCAGTTGAAGGCCGCCTGCGCCTGCAACTGAGTTTTATCATTTTAAAAAAGCGCGTCAAAACCTTTTGTTTTGACGCGCTTTTTCATGTGAATTTATTTATATTACTTTTTATATACAAGTTTTTAATTAAAATCAGGCAAAAGTTCTGCTCTTGTCTTGTAAGCACTTAATTTTCCCAACACGTTCATATCCGGTTCGGGGATATATCACAGGTATCCATTCATTACAGTGATCGATCATACTGCTGACAGCCAGATATTTAAATCAACATTTGTATAAAGCGTTATATGCGTGCCTGTATTCCTTCTCACAAATTGTCATTTTATTTGCTTGCTTTGACACGAATGCGACGGAAGGTTTCAAAACAAGTGCCGTCTGGCTGTAATGTCCTTGCTAACATTGCTTGGATCACATCATCCCGAAATTCCATTTTCATTTCTTCGGGAATCATGCTGACGAAGGGCACGATGCTTGGCTGATCTATCCATTTTATCATCTCATCGGCATTTGAAAAAAATCTATCCCTATTTACTTCGGCAATACTATATCTGCAACAGCCAGAAGCAGCAACGATTTTTTCATAATCATCTTTAGCGGGCATATACCACGGCCATTCAAAGTCACTGAAATATTGTTTGTATTTTTTACTTTGAATTTTTTCACGAACAACTTCAAAAAAATTAGAGCAATTCCCATTACCTGCAAAATCCCATAAGAGGACGCCATTTTCTTTCAGCGCTCTAAAAACATTTTG
>JAUNTE010000196.1 GCA_030538855.1 Oscillospiraceae bacterium | reverse complement strand
TACCTGTTTTAGGGGTGACGCCAAACCGAAAAGAAATGCCCCCCGCCCTTGAAAACGCGGGGCTGCCGGTATATCAGCTGGAGGAGATGGACGGCCTGGTAGAATTGTTTTCAGTGCTGGACCCCACGGCAAAACCGGTGCAGCTGGTACATATGGCGCAGGATGTTTTAGAAGAGCTGAAGCGCCTTTGGGAGAAAAAGGAAAAGCCTAAAAAAACGCGCCAGCAAAAGGATGACCTGGAATATTATGAAGAGATCATCAGCCTTTTGAAGAACGATAAAAAGACTGATAAAGTTTATCGAAAAAGATAAAAAACGGCCGCCTTACCGAGAGGGCGGCCGTTTTTTAAGAAAACACTGTTCAGGCCGAGGGAAAAAAGGGCTTGATCCGCCGGAAAAGCCGCCCATTACTGCGGAAAAACGCGCTTTGCCGCCCCGGCGGCCATTTTTTGAAAATAAAAAGGCGGCGGAGAAGACGGCGCCTGCTTTTGTCCATCTTCGGCAGGCGGACTTTGTCAGACGGCTATAGCGGTGGGTAAAAAGAACGCGGCGCAGCCGGTACGCTTTTGTTTTGCCGTTTTGCGCAGCCTTTTTGAAGGGCGGCCCTGCCAGACGGCGTTTTGCCCCTTTTGAGGATTTTATCCGGGTGCGGGTTCTTTTTTTTGCCTGTCCGCATAAACTTTTAACAAAACGTCGGGAAAAGAAAGGAAGGGTCTGCTATGATGACGACGGCGGCTTCAGCGGCAGAGGTACAGGCAAAGCCTCATGTGATTACCATAAAGGAGAGAAAAAGCCTTATCGCAACGGGCGTGCAGGAGGTGGTGGCCTATGACGAAAATTCCGCCACCGTCGAGACCGCCTGCGGGACGCTGGTGGTAGGCGGGGCAAATTTACGGGTGCATGAGATCTCTACCGTTTCAGGAGAACTTTCTATAGAGGGGAACATCGAATATATCCAATACGAGGCCCGTAAGACAAAAGGGGAGGGCGGCTTTTTTAAACGCCTGGTGAGATGATATGGTGGCGGCAGTCCCTTTTATTTGGCAGATGACCGATTCGTTTTGCGCGCTGGGGCTGGGTATGGTGCTGGCAGTGCTGTATGATATTTTACGGCTGTTTTTGCCCGCTACAAAACCTGTGGTTTTTTTCTGCGATTTTTTCATCTGTGTTTTCAGCGCGGCCGTGGTTTTCAGTTATGCGGTCTCTCTCAGCAAAAGCGGCGTGCTGCGGTGGTATATCGTATTGGGCACGGCGCTGGGCTACATCGGTTATCTGGCGGTTTTAGCACCCTTTACCGGCAAGCTGCGCAGAATGCTGCATTTTGTGGTATCGTTGCCTTTTCGGCTTTTTTGGCGGTATATATGCCATCCGGCAGGGGCGTTTATCAAAAAACAGGGTAAGGCGTTTCAGGCAAAAAAGAAAAATCGTATGAAAAGGCGTAAAAAACAGTTGCAAAAAAAGGGAAAGGTATTGTATAATTCGAATTAAGACTGGAATATTTTACGATTTGATAAGAAGGTGAGCGGATGACGAAGAAAAAAAGCGGGCGGAAGGGCGGCTCCGGCCTGCTTTTAAAATGCAGCGTCTATCTGCTTGCGGGGTATCTGGTAGTCACCCTGGTGGGCAGCCAGATGGATATTATGGCAAAACGGCAGGAGCTTGCCGATCTACAGGCCCAATGCCTTCAGCAGGAGGCCGAGAACACGGAACTTCAGCGGCTTTTGTCCAGCGGCGACGCGGCCGAAAATATGGAGCGTATCGCCAGAGAGAAGCTGGGCTATACGGCCCCTGAAGAAATCGTATTTATCGACGTATCCGGCAAATAGCCGGAAAAATAAATCAACAGGTGTGAAGGAGTTTTTGACGGGGATATGCAGGTAGAGATAGGAAGTATCGTAGAAGGAAAAGTAACCGGCGTAAAGAAGTTCGGCGCGTTTGTCGAGCTGCCGGGCGGCGCGACAGGAATGGTGCATATTTCCGAAGTGTCGAATCAGTTTATCGAGGAGCTGAGCGACGTGCTCAGCGAGGGACAGACGGTAAAGGTGAAGGTGCTTTCCGTATCGCCCGAGGGGAAGATCGCGCTTTCCATGAAAAAGGCAGAGCCGCGCCCTGCGCCCCGGCCGCCCCGGGCGGATACCGGGCGCACTTGGCAGCCCCGCGCGCAGCAGCCTCAGGGCGATTTATCGTTTGAGGATATGATGAGCCGGTTCAAGCAGCAGAGTGAAGAAAAGATCAGCGATCTAAAACGTGTGACGGAAGCGCGCCGCGGAGGCGGCTATTCACGCAGGCATTGAGCATAAAAATCATAAAAATAATGAGCCCGCTGTCCCTGAAAGGGCGGCGGGCTCATCATTTCAAAAAGCCGGTTGGAAAAGCCGGTTTTGAAAGGGAATGCAAGACTGATTATAAGACAGGCCCGGTAAAAAAGCTGTCGCAAAAGGAGCAGGACATGGAATTTTTATTGACGAACGCAAGGCTCGTTCCGGTGGTGTCGGACGAAATAGAAAATGGGTTTTTGTGGGTGCGGGACGGAAAGATACGGCAGCTTGGCCCCATGGACAGCTGCCCGGCCGCCGGAGAGATAGAGACAAGGGATGCAAAAGGGCTGTCGGTCTATCCCGGCTTCATTGACGCGCACTGCCACCTGGGCATGCTGGAGGACGGGCTTGATTTTGAGGGGGACGACGTCAATGAGAGCACTGACCCTGTCACGCCGCAGCTGCGCGCCGTGGACGGACTCAATCCGCTTGACCGGTGCTTTGCAGAGGCGCGGGCGGCGGGGGTGACCTGTGTGGTTACCGGGCCCGGCAGCGCCAACCCTATCGGCGGGCAGCTGGCGGTGGTGAAAACGGCCGGCCTCAGCGCCGACGACATGGTTTTACGCGCGCCTGCCGCCATCAAATTTGCTTTTGGAGAAAACCCAAAAAGCGTATATCATGACAGAAAAGAGACGCCTGTTACCCGTATGGGCACCGCGGCGCTGATACGCGAGACGCTGGAGAAGGCCCGCCGCTATATGGAGAAAAAGGAACCGGAATACGACGCGAAGTGCGAGGCGCTGCTGCCCCTGCTGCGGGGCGAGATACCGGCGCACTGTCATGCGCACCGGGCCGACGATATTTTTACGGCGCTGCGTATCTGCCGTGAATTTCATCTGCGCTGTGTGATCATCCATGGCACCGAGGGGCATTTGATTGCCCCCCGCCTTGCGCAGGAGGGGGCACCGGTTGTGGCGGGGCCGGTTTTATGCGACCGGTGCAAACCTGAGCTGCGGGCCCTTACCCCAAGCGGCCCCGGCGTTTTGCACCGTGCGGGGATACCGACAGCCCTTTGTACCGACCATACCGTAATACCCATTCAATACCTGCCCATACTGGCGGGGCTGTGCGTGCGCGAGGGTATGCCACGCCAGGCGGCGCTGAGGGCCATCACCCGTACGCCCGCTGAAATATTGGGCCTTGCGGATACCGTGGGCGGGCTGGCCCCGGGGCTGGACGCTGATTTTACGCTGTATCGGGGAGACCCGCTGTCACTGGAGGGAAAATGCGCGGCCACCTATATTCAAGGCGAAGAAGTGTATGAAAGTGAAGAAGTTTTTGTTAATTTTGAATAAAATAATTGAAAGACAACGCTTTTCATGCTACAATATAACTAATAAATGAGCGCGGCAACCGCGGCTCAAAGGAGGCTGAAACCATGAGGATAGCAACGACAGGACGCAAGGTGACGCTGAAAGAACAATTTGAGGAACGGGTGCAGAAACGGCTGGACAAGCTGGATAAATTTTTTGAAAATGAGGCGGAGGCGCAGGTGACTGTGACGGTGGAAAAGGACCGGCAGACCGTTGAGATCACTCTGCGGGACAAGGGCTTTATGGCCAGGGCTGAAAAAACAGCCAAAACCATGGAAGAGGCCTTTGACGAGGCGGCAGACCTTTTGACCCGGCGCCTTGTGAAAAACCGTAAGCGCTTGGGTGCGCAGATGTGCAAACCGGCGCTGGAGGCGGAAGCCCCGGCTTTTGGCGATGAGACGGAAGAGGAAGAATATCATATCATTCGCGAAAAACGTTTTTTCCTGAAGCCTCAGACGGTGGAAGAAGCCATTTTAGAGATGGAGATGCTGGGCCACACCTTCTTCTTTTTCAGAGACGGAGAGACCGACCAGCTTGAAGTGGTCTACCGCCGTAAAAACGGCGACTATGGCCTTTTGATTGCAGAGTGACGTTTGTTTCTGATATAAACTTTTAACAAAAGGCGTTTCCGAAAAGGAAGCGCCTTTTTGTTGCAGCAAGAAAGCCACCGGCAGAGCCGGTGGTTCCCAAAAGCTTTCGCTATGCCCAGAAAAAAGTATCCTCCTTTGGTAAGATGGAAGTGGTCTGCCAACCGCAAATAATCAC